>JAEEUJ010000147.1 GCA_016290515.1 Clostridiaceae bacterium | reverse complement strand
CAGGATATCTGCGCCATCTTCTCGTCAGAAAAGCACGCGCGACGGGCGAGATCCTTGTCGACCTTGTGACGGCCGGCGCACAGGAAACCGATGAAAGCAACGGACTGATTGATAAAGAAACAGAATTATTGACAGGATGGGCGGGAATGCTGCTTGAGGCGAAGAGCGATGCTCTGACAGGACATTTCGCCGGAATCCTTCACACGAGAAATGACCGGCTCGGGGATGTGATTGCCGATGAGGGGACGACAGTGCTTTACGGCAGCGATTCTTTTGCCGAGCAGCTGCTTGGCCTCAAGTTTAAAATCAGTCCTTTTTCGTTCTTTCAGACCAACTCGGCGGGAGCTGAAGTTCTCTACGGCATAGTGCGGGATTACCTCGGCGATACCCGGGGGAAGCTTGTCTACGACCTATACAGCGGTACCGGGACGATCGCGCAGATCCTCGCTCCGGCATCGGAGCGTGTCATCGGGGTCGAGATCGTACCTTCTGAAAAGCACGCTGTCACACAGAAGCTCGGGCGGAGCTTCGCCCCTGATATCTTTAAGGGGATGTTCGTCAAACAGCAGGGCGTACATCGGGTATTCGCTTTCCTTTGCGGCATTTATAACTGCCATATGGCCGAGATGGAATCCGTCAAACGTGCCTAAGGCAAGAGAAATACCGCTTCTGTTATCAGTCAACATACACCCTCCTTACTTTTAGTAAATTTTCATCTAAGCACGCCTCGCCCAGACCGAGGAATTTTCCGTCGGGGGAGAGGACGCGGTAAAAACCGTCCGTAAACGAAAACTTTATTCTGTCAAGCGACAGCTCGCCGCCGTTTGAAAAGCGCTTTGCCTGAGCCTCGCTTACCGTAACCGAGCTGTAGCAGTCAAAGCATTTTTCAACCGGTACGATTAACTCATCGGCCTTGCCGTTGTTAGCGTATTCTTCTATCTCGGCAAGGGTATGGCAGCCGTCAAGCGAGAAACCGTTTGCTTCGGTTCTGACAAGTGCTGTCATAACCGCGCCGCAGCCGAGTTTTCGTCCTATATCGTCAATCAGCGTTCTTATGTAAGTACCTGCCGAACAGGAAACTTCAAGCGTGAATTCCGTTCCGTCAAAATCAGAAACGTCAAGAGAGTATATCTCGATTTCCCGTTCTTCTCTGTCAACTTCAAGTCCCTGACGCGCAAGCTCGTAAAGCCTCACGCCGTCCTTACTGACAGCCGAGTACATAGGCGGAGTCTGCATAATCCTGCCCCTGAAGCTTTCACAAACTGCGAGAAGCTGTTCTTCATTGATATTTACCTCGGACTGAGAAAGCACCTTTCCCGTAACGTCAAGCGTATCGGATGTAATGCCGAGCCTCGCCCTTGCACGGTACGATTTACCGTGAGAGGGGAGAAGCTCAATAAAACGCGTCGCGTTGCCGACAGCAACGCAAAGAACGCCCGTAGCCATAGGGTCGAGCGTTCCCGTGTGTCCCGTTTTCTTTGCGCCGAGTATTCTCTTAACCCGATTGCACGCAGAAAAAGAGGTAATATCAGTGTCTTTATTGAGCAGTATAAATCCTGTCATCTCTGTCCAGTTCTTCTTTGATAGTGTCGAGCAGCAGCTGCTTATCGCGTTCAATATTCTCGACGCTCAACTCACAGCCTGCGGCTCTTGCGTGACCGCCGCCGCCTAATTTAAGGCAAATCTTAGAGCAGTCAACGGGATCGTGCGAGCGAAGCGAAACCTTAAAGGTTCCGTCGGGACGCTCTCTTAACGTAGCGCCTACAAGCACGCCCTCGATTTTACGCGGAATACCCGAAATACCGTCGCAGTCGCTTTCCTTTGTGCCTGAGTCGTTGAGCATCTTCTGAGTGATGGTCATAACCGCGCACATACCGTCGAAGTAGTATTCAAGCGTGCTCAGTGCCGCCGATTCGAGCATATAGTAACCGCGGGTTTTCGACTCGAACATAAGCTTGTTGATTTCAACGGTGTTCGCGCCGATAGCCATAAGCTTAGCAGTTATTTCGTGAGTTCTCGCAGTAACGTTGGAAAACTTGTAACAGCCGGTATCCGTCGATATACCCGTGTAAAGACAGTCGGCTATCTGCGCGTCCTTCTTTATGCCGAGCATTACAAGCAAGTCGTAAATGATTTCACAGACCGCCGAGCAGTCTCTTAAATACAGCTTTTCGGCATATTCCTTGTTGGAAATATGGTGGTCAATACAGAGCTTTACCTTGCCGCTGTATTTTTCGTAAACGCCTTCACCGAGAAGCTTCTCGTCCGCGACGTCAACCGCGATAACATATGCGCCGTCAACATCGCCCACGTCGCCGTCGGAGTAAAGATACGAATACTTCGCCGGTATCTCGTCGCAGCAGAGCACCTTGGCGCTCTTTCCCATCTGTCTTAAGGCGTGCATAAGACCGAATCCGCTTCCGAGAGTGTCACCGTCGGGATTGCGGTGAGTAAGTATAAGGTAATTGTCATTTGCCTTGAGTATCGAGGCAACCTCGTTCAATTCAATTCTCATTGTCGCTTTCCCTCGTAACACTTTTGATTTTTTCAAATATTTCTATGCCGTGAGCCACAGAGTCATCTGCTATGAACTTCAGTTCGGGCGTCTTGCGCAGGCGAAGGCGCGAACCGACCTCGTGACGGATTTTACCCGTCGCGCTGACAAGCCCCTTAACAGCCTCTTTAGCCGAGTCAATGCCGTCGAGCGCGCTGACATAGACCTTCGCGTAGGACAGGTCGTGGCTGACGTCAACACGTACGACAGTCAGCATCTTGTCCTTGACACGCGGGTCCTTGAGCTCGCGCATAACGGCGATTATCTCGCGCTTGATGTCCTCTGACACACGGTCAGCTTTATAACCCGCCATTTAATCTTCCTTGCTTTCTTCCATAATGAAGGCTTCAAGTACGTCGCCTTCCTTGATGTCATTGAATTTTTCAAGTCCGATACCGCATTCGTATCCCGAAGCTACTTCCTTGACGTCGTCCTTGAATCTCTTGAGCGAAGCGATAGCGTCTTCAAAGATAACTTTACCGTCGCGTACAACACGAATCTGAGCGTTTCTGGTAATCTTACCGTCAACGACGTACGAACCCGCTATCATGCCTGCAGATGAGAGCTTGAATACGCTTCTGACCTCGGCTCTGCCGAGAACAACCTCGTGGAACTTGGGAGCGAGCATACCCTTGATAGCCGCTTCGAGCTCCTCGATGCAGTCGTAGATAACGCGGTACATTCTCATATCGATACCCTCGCGCTCTGCGAGTGATGAGGCAACGGCGTCGGGACGAACGTTAAAGCCTACGATAATTGCGTTTGAAGCGTTTGCGAGCATAACGTCGGACTCGTTGACCGCGCCAACGCCGCCGTGAATAACGCGTACGTTGACTTCCTCGTTCGAGAGCTTCTCGATATTCTGCTTAAGAGCTTCAACCGAGCCCTGAACGTCAGCCTTGACGATAATATTGAGCTCCTGCATCTCGCCCTCGGAAATTGAGGAGAAGAGATTGTCGAGAGTAACCTTCTGGTACTGTCTGAATTCCTCTTCTTTCGCTTCCTGCTTTCTCTGCTCAACGAGCTCACGCGCAAGCTTCTCGTCGGAAACCGCATTGAAGGTGTCGCCCGCCTGCGGAACCTCGGCAAGACCCATAATCTCAACGGGAACGGACGGGCCTGCCTCATGGAGAACCTTACCGTTTTCGTTAAGCATCTGTCTTACACGACCTACTGCAGTGCCCGCTACGATAATGTCGCCCGATTTGAGCGTGCCGTTCTGAACGAGCACGGTTGCAACGGGACCTCTGCCCTTATCGAGCTTGGCTTCGATAACGATACCCTTTGCCGCTCTGTTGGGATTGGCTTTGAGCTCGAGCATATCTGCAACAAGGTTGATTGATTCAAGCACCTTGTCGATGCCCTGATGATTCTTGGCCGATACGGGAATGCAGATAACGTCGCCGCCCCACTCCTCGGGAACGAGGTCGTATTCGGTCAGCTGCTGCATAATCTTATCGGGAGAAGCACCGGGCTTATCCATCTTGTTAATGGCAACGATTATCGAAACACCCGCTGCCTTGGCGTGGTTGATAGCCTCAACGGTCTGCGGCATAATGCCGTCGTCAGCCGCTACAACGAGGACTGCGATATCGGTAGCCTGAGCGCCGCGCGCACGCATTGAAGTAAATGCGGCGTGGCCGGGAGTATCGAGGAAGGTAATCTTTCCGTCGCCCGTGTCAACTCTGTAAGCGCCGATGTGCTGGGTGATGCCGCCCGCCTCGGTCTCGGTAACCGCGGTGTTACGGATGGCGTCGAGCAGGGAGGTCTTACCGTGGTCAACGTGGCCCATAACAACTACAACGGGATCTCTCAGTTCAAGATCCTCCTCGCTGTCCTCGGACTCGTCGATAATTCTCTCCTCGATGGTCACAACTACTTCCTTCTCAACCGTTGTGCCGTGTTCGGTTTCAACGAGTTCATCCGTATCGTAGTCGTTAACCTCGTTTTCGGTTACCATCATACCCAGAGTAAAGAGCTTCTTGACAACCTCAGCCGCCTTCATCTTAAGTAATGCGGCAAGGTCGGTAACGGAGATTTCCTCGGGGACTGTAATCTTAATCTGTCTCTTTGCGCGCTCCTCGGCGATTCTCTTAAGTCTCTCGGCTTCGGTCTCCCGCTTGCGGGTTTTAACCTTATCCTGTCTGCGGTACTGCTGGGGCT
>JAEEUJ010000146.1 GCA_016290515.1 Clostridiaceae bacterium | reverse complement strand
CCTCATCCTTCAAACGCGCCTTTATCTTTTTACGGTTGTATTTCTTTTTGTTTTCGGTTCTTCTCGTCACGGGAGAAGCGCCCTGCCAGCTTCTGCGCTTTCGGGCGTTTATCTGCCGTTTTTTCTTTTTGGATAACTTTTCGTAGCTTACATATTTTTCCATATATAATTATCCTTTTTCAAACATACCTGCCTTATCCATTCTCATTATGATTGTTGCTATTTCAGCACGGGATGCAGTTGCCGTTGGTGCTAATTTCACATCTGTTTTGCCGTTTATTATTCCGTTTTGATTAGCCCATGCCAAAGCGTCCTTGGCAAATTCGCTGATTTTGTCCGAATCCGAGAACTTGCAGAGTGTTTCCTGAATACCGTCTATTTCAGGCGAGCCCATATAGCGGTACAATATGGTCGCAACCTGCTCACGGTTAATCTTATCTCCGACTCCGAATTTTCCGTTATCATATCCGGTAATTATCCCCTTATCCACCGCCCAGTTGACCGCGGCGGCATAATACGAGCCCTTGACAACATCGGGCATTGAGCTCGTCATATTTTTATACGAATCGAGATCTGCACCCGCAATTCTTGCCAGAGTGACGACAAAGTCCTGTCTTTGAAGAGCGTCACCCGAGCCGAATTTACCGTTCTTGTAGCCCGTCATAAATCCCTTGTCGGTACAGTACATAACCGCATCGTAGAACCATGCGTTTTTCGGTACGTCGGGATATGCGTACGGGTCCAAAGTGTAAATGAAAATGCCGTAGTTTGAATCTGAATTGTTATTACCTACCCAGCAGACCTTACCGTCGGCAAAAACGGGCATTTCGCAGGGATTTAGTCTTGCATTTTTGTCTAAAAACTGCGACTGAACAAGAACCTCGCCCTTTGAATTGAGCAAAAAATAGTGAATGCCCTCAAAGGCATAATCCCAATATGAATGAAGTTCATACAGAACGACAATTTTATCGTCGTCGGTGCTTACTGTCTGTACGTCTGTCACCTTATGAGTTTTGCCGTACGAGGTCAGCCACTTCACACCGTAGTCGCTGACGCTGATATCGCCGTTGCCGCCTCCCATACCGCTTCTTGTGCCTGAGGTTGTATAGGCATCGGCGGTTTCAAGATTCTTAAACGGATCAAATATCTGAATAAAAATCTCCTGGGTTTCATTTGCGGCGTTTGAGTTAAGAGATTTAGCCGACTGTGAGGCAAAGGCTATACGTCCGTCGGAAAGTGGAGTAATGCCGCCCATAGTGGCAAAGTTATCATTTAGAACGTACATATTATACTCGTCAAGCGTACCCTTTTTAACCCAGAAATTAAAGACGTCGCCCTGATTGCTTTTTGTCACCTTGTTGTTTGATAATTTAATGCTGTTCGATGTAAACGCTCTGTTATAGCAGTCGCCCTCGCTCATATAGGAAAAGCCGTCGGGTAAAGCCACTACACGCTGTGCAAAAGAGTGTCCGCTGTAAATAGAACCGACATTCACCTTTGCAAATGTATTAATATTAACGGTAAGAACAGAATTGCACTGATGCCCGCTGTTCATAAGTCTCGCATAGTTTACGCTTAAATAATCTCCCGAAACAACCGCGTCGCAGCAGCCACCGTGAAACGGTTCTTGGTTCAGCCAGCTGTTATCGCCCGAAAAGCCGAGACTTGAACTTCCGTTGTCACCGACCGTTTTAATATGATTGCCGTTTTTGTCATATTTTGAAATGAACACGGTGTTTTCAGAGCTGTTGGTGTTGCTGATTTTCTTACCCGTGATAAGATAGAAGTTGCCGCCGGCATCACAGGTTACCGTGCCGAAAATCGGATACTGCTTTTTCAGCGTAACCGTGCCCGAAACGAGCTTGCCGTTCTTCGTCTTATAAACCGTAACACTGCTGTCGCCGTCAACGGCAAAATACATTCCGCCGTTATCCCCTTTAAACTGGGCAACATTTGTAACGCCGTCCCAGTTTGAGTATTGACCTGCGGCATATATGTATTTAGCTACACCCGTTCCGCTTTCCGAGCAGGTTACCGCAAAGGACTGTATGCCTACAAACGTAATAATACATAAAGCCAATAGTACCGACAGGATTCTCTTTGTCATTTTAATCCCTCCGTGACAAGATAAGTTTACATAAAAATAATACCACAAAATTTTGAAAATGTATAGCACTTTTAATCTATATATGGTATAATAATTTCAATATTATAACTTTTTACAAGGGGGATTTCAAATGTCACAGTGGGACAAGGATTATCTGGCGCTCTGCAAACGCATACTTACCGAGGGCGTTGAGGTTGAAAACAGAACGGGTATAAACACTATCAAAGTACCCTCGCAGCATTTTCATTTTGATCTGTCGAAGGAGTTTCCGATTCTGACCTCGAAACAACTATTCATCCGTCAGGCGGTGCTTGAGATGCTCTGGATTTATCAGGCGCAGTCAAACGACGTTCGCTGGCTTCAGGAGAGAAACGTTCATATATGGGACGAGTGGGAAATCGACGAGGACGGTATCTGGACCGCAACTCAGCTTCTGCCCGACGAAAACGGCAAGCTGACCAAGCAGACCATACACAAACAGTTTGATAAAAAATATGCCCATACCATAGGCACGGCATATGGCTATATCGTCAATAAATTCCAGCTGACTCAGAATCTTATCGACAAGATTAAGAATCATCCCGAGGACAGGCGTATGGTTATGTCTCTGTGGCAGAACGACTACCTTGAAACCGCCGTTCTCCCCTCCTGCGTATGGTCGAGCGAATGGGACGTTACCGACAACAAGCTTAACTGCTGGGTTCATCAGCGTTCGTGCGACGTGCCGCTCGGTCTTCCGTTCAACGTTACGCAGTACGCAACGCTCCTCTGCCTGCTGGCAAAGGTCTGCGGCAGAGAGCCGGGAACAATTGACTGGAGCATCAAGGACGCGCACATCTACGTCAATCAGGTTGACGGCATCAAAGAGCAGCTTGCGCGTTACGAGGAAAAGGGCGACCTGCCCGCGCCGAAGCTCTGGCTCAATCCCGAGGTTGACGATTTCTTCAAGTTTGACAATTCAATCGACTGCAAGGACATCAAATTAGTTGACTATCAGCATCACGGGAAGATACTTTTCCCGCTCGCTCAGTGAGGAATAATATGTCAGTTTCAATTATAGCCGCCATAGGCAGAAACCGCGAACTCGGAAAGGGCAACGACCTTATCTGGCACTTTAAGGACGATATGAAATTCTTTAAGGAGACAACGACGGGCTCAACGGTCATAATGGGACGCAAGACCTTTGAATCTCTGCCGAAGGCTCTGCCCAACCGCAGAAATATCGTTATTTCGCGAAATAAGGACTTTACCGCTGAGGGTGCCGAGGTTGTCGGGAGCGTTGAAGAAGCGCTTAAAAAGGTGAAAAACGACGAGATTTTCATTATAGGCGGCGGTCGGATTTACACCGAGTTTCTTCCGCTTGCGGACAAGCTCTATTTAACCGAAATCGACGCCGAATGCCCCGATGCCGAGGTTTATTTCCCAAAGTTCAATAAACGCCTTTATTCACGCAAAAAGCTCACGGATTTCGAATGCGACGGCATACATTTTTCACACGTACTTTATACTAAGAAGGAAAAAGAATGAACATACTTGTAATCAACGGCTCGCCGAGGACTCTCGGCAGCTGCGACAGGCTCGTTTCAAGCCTGCTGCAAACCTTTACCAAAGAGGACGGTATCAAAATCCTAAAGCCCTTTGAAATGAACATCACGCCCTGCAACGCCTGCGGCTACTGCAAGGCGGCGGACGGATGCTCGAAAAAGGATATGGAGGATTTTTTCGCGTATTACGGTCAGGCGGACGTCGTTATAGTCGCCTCCCCCGTTTACAACTATTCCATGCCCGCGCCGATGAAAGCGCTTTTTGACCGTTTTCAGCGGTATTATGAGGCTGCCGAAAGAGGCGAAAAACCCTTCACAAGGCCGAAGACTGCCGTGCTTATCGTAACTGCCGGCTGTGACGGCAGAATAGGCTTTGAGGTTATAAAGAAGCAGGTCGAGGGCGGACTTCAGAATATGAACACAAAGCTGACCGCTTCGGCGCTGATAAGCGGCACCGACGGCCGTCAGTTAAACGAAGCCGACTACGCTAAGGTAAGAGAGCTTGCGAGGTATTTATAATGGAAATAATCAACGTTACACTTGAAAATTATCAGAAGGAAATTTCAAAGAGCGAGAAGCCCGTTTTGCTCGACTTCTACGCCGACTGGTGTATGCCGTGCAAGGTTGTTGCCGAAGAGCTTAAGCTCGCCGCAGAGGAATACGACAAGGTCAAGTTCTGCAAAATGGATGCGGAAGCCTGTGCCGATATTGCCATGATTTACGGCATAATCTCCGTGCCCGTACTTGTTTTAATAAAGGACGGCAAGGAAATCGCACGAAAACTCGGCGGCTGCGAAAAGCAGGATATAATCGATTTCTGCGAGGCAAATATTTAATATTATAAATGAATTAAAAAAGGGCGCTTTAAGCGCCCTTTAATATTATCCGTTAAATCGGAGTTTGTAGGGATATTGTCGATGAACATACCACCCCAACCTCCCCTTGTCAGGGGAGGTGTCATTTTGCCTTTGCAAAATGACGGAGGGGTAGTCAATTTGCAGTATTATCAACCTTTACTACCCCTCAGTCAGCCTTCGGCTGACAGCTCCCCTGACAAGGGGAGCTTG
>JAEEUJ010000145.1 GCA_016290515.1 Clostridiaceae bacterium | reverse complement strand
ATATCGACGACGAAAAAATGGCTTTAAGCTTAACCGTAAACGCATTTACAGCACCGTTCACCGTACAGCATATTACAAGCAAGGCAAACAATATAATCTTAGAATTATCTTTTACATACACGCTTGAAGCTGAAAAAGCAGTTAAAATCAGCGTCAGAATTATAAATACTATTAATGATATAAATGCGTTAATTAAACACTTTAATATTAATGAAGCGAGCGTATCGTTTTTGTTATCGGCACTTTTTCTCATAAAAAATCCCCCTCATACTCTAATAAAGAGTATGAAGGGAACGTTTTGATTATAACCTTATTTATCTTCTTTTTTAGACTTCTTTTCGGCTGCAGCCTTTTCCTGAGCGGCTCTTGCGGCTTCTCTTTCAGCCTGAACCTTTTCAACCGCAGTATTGTTGGTCTGTATAGCCCAGCGGGCAAGCTTCATCTTGTTTCTGTCAGCGCCGGTTTCGATAACTATGCTGTCATCCTTAACCGTAACAACTCTGCCCATAATACCGCCGATAGTGGTAATCTCGTCGCCTATCTGGGTATTCTCTCTCATTTCCTGATCCTTTTTCTGCTGCTTCTTCTGAGGACGGATGGTAAGGAAATACATACCGCCGAAAAGCACAACCATAAGGATAATAAAGCTGAACGGGTTGCCGCCTGCAGTTGTTGCTGCAGTACCGTCAGCACCGGCGTTACCGCCGTTTCCGAATAAAGACCATGCGAGGTAATTAACTATAGATAACATGTGAGTCCTCCAAAAATTTGATAACAGATTGTATTATACATTGAAACTGTGAATAATGCAAGTAAATATTTTTAACAAACCTTTATTATATGATACAAGCAGTCGCTCATATATTATTAAAAAACAGAGAGGTGTTATTATGAGCGCTATTTCAGGTGAAATATCATTTTCGGGATATCTTTCAAAACGGGTTGAGGAATTTGAAGAAATAAAGAAAAGACTGTCGCACAGAGGCCCCGATGACCAGGCAAGCTATATAACGGACAAAACCGCGTTTATTCAGAATCTTTTGTGTTCCGATAACAGGGAAACCGAGCCCCTGCCCTATCTGAAACGAATATATGATAAGAAGTATCTGTTGCTTCTTGACGGCGCGCTTTCAAACCGTGACGAGATAAAGCAAAAACTGTCGGAAAAAGGATGCTGTATTGAGGACGGCGACGACTTTGAACTTTTACTGAAAGGATATATAAGTTTCGGTAAAGATGTTCTTAAACTTATAAACGGAGTTTACGCCTTTTGTATCTGGGATTTTGAAAATGAAGAGCTTTTCTTTGCGCGCGACCGAATGGGAGTAAGACCGCTGTTTTATTCAAACGCAAACAATAACTTTATCTTTTCCTCGGAAATAAAAGGAATGCTTGAAAACAGCGAGATAAAGCCAGTGATTGATATAAATTCCGTTATGGAGTTAATGCTTATAGGTCCGGGCAGAACGCTCGGTTACGGTGTTTTCAGGGATATTTGTGAGCTTAAGCCCGCACACTGCGGAATGTTTTCAAAAGACGGGCTGAGTATAGAAAGGTATTGGGATTTAGAAGCAAAAGAACACACCGACAGCTTTGAACAAACCGTTGAAGCGGTTCGTTATCTTGTAACCGATTCCATTGAAAGACAGCTGGAAAGTGATTTTCCGGTCTGTACTATGTTATCCGGCGGTCTTGATTCAAGTATTATTACTTCTGTTGCCAATAAGGTTCTTAATAACCGGTCAAACAGACTGAAAACTTTTTCGGTTACCTACCGTGATAACGAAAAATACTTTAAGAAAAGCCGTTTTCAGCCCGACAGCGATGCAGAGTATATTGAGATGATGAAGCAACGCTTCAATCTTGACAACGAGCTGATTGTCGTTGATTCACAGCAGCTTTACGACGCACTGTTTGATGCCGTTGACGCGCGTGATTTGCCGGGTATGGCTGATATAGACTCGTCACTTTATATTTTCTTAAAAGAAATCAGAAACGAATATAAAATTACACTTTCGGGCGAGTGCTCCGACGAGCTATTCGGAGGGTATCCGTGGTACCGCGATCCCAAGCTTGACAATCCAAACGGGTTTCCCTGGGCGCATTCTGACATTCTGCGCAAGAGTCTGATTAATAAGGATTTGGTTGAAAGCTTTGACTGTGAGCAGTTTGTTTACGACAAATACATTAATACAGTCAATTCTGCTTCAAAGCTAAAGCGTACCGATAACGAAAGCCGAAAAAAAGAGCTTATGAAGCTTAATACCGATTGGTTTATGATGACGCTTGTTGACAGGACCGACAGAATGAGCGCGCTTGCCGGCGTTGATGTCCGCGTACCGTACTGCGATTACAGAATTGCTCAGTATCTATATAATGTTCCGTGGGAATTCAAGGATTACAAGGGATATGAAAAAGGTCTGTTAAGGGAAGCGTTCCGTGATTATCTGCCCGAGGAAGTACTGTGGAGAAAAAAGAGTCCTTATCCCAAAACTCACAACCCCGAATACCTGAAAACCGTCAGAAAAGAGCTGAAAAAAATCCTCGACGAAGGTTCGCCGATGTTTGCATTCGTGAACAAAGACAGACTTTCCGAGTTTATTGACAATGATATTCCGCAGAACTTCTACGGTCAGCTTATGACAACCGCTCAGACTATTGCGTATTTCATACAGACAGATTACTGGCTTAAGAAATACAATATCAAAATTGAACTGTAATAAGAAAAAGCTCTGTTTTTAACAGAGCTTTCAGTTTATATGGTGAACGTTCTGGAAACTGTAACCTTCCGTAAGCATATCGAAATTATCAAGAATTGAATTAACACCGTTCATTGTATTATAAAGCGGATCTTTAACCGTCTTTACCTCAATTCCGGTTTCCTCGGAAATTCTCTTTTCCATACCGAACAGTAATGCGGTTCCGCCCGTAAGCAGTATTCCGTTGTCGGAAATATCGCCGATAAGCTCGGGCGGCGTTTTTTCAAGTACGCTCTTGATACCGTTTATCATCTGTTCAAGCTGTTCTTCAATACAGTTGAATATTTCGGTCGAAGTGATTTCAAACGATATCGGCATATTGTCAAGTCCGCTCTTGCCGAAGGTAACGAGCGCAATTTCCTCCTCGCGCTTAATCGCCGAACCAAGACAGATTTTCAGCCTCTCGGCAGTCAGCGGTCCTATAAGAATATCGCGGTTGCGCTGAAGATATCTTGATATGGCCTTGTCGAGGTCGATTCCCCCTACCCTGACCGTATTTGAAACCGCAATATTTCCCATAGTAATAACCGAAATATCAACGGAGCCGCCTCCGAGATTGACGAGCATTCTGCCCGACATAGACCTTTCGTTTATGCCTGCGCCGATTGCGGAAGCAAGCGATTCCTCTATAAGGCAAACCTTGCCTGCGCCCGACGAAATAACTACGTCTACAAACGTGCGCCTGTCGAGATTCGTGGCACCGCTCGGAACGGTAATAATAACGTTAGGTTTGAAAACCTTATTGCCGAGAACCTTTTGCAGATAATAGCGCAAAAGCTTCTGAGCGTATGAATAATGCGAGATAACGCCGTTCAATACGGGGTGAATAACTTCAATATTGTCGTCGGTCCTTCCGTCTATGGTGTAGGCGTTATTACCGAATGCAACGGGATATTTTGTTTCAATATCAAGAGCGATTACAGACGGTTCGTCGAGAATTATACCTTTGCCCTGCTCGGTGATAATGGTTGACGATGAACCGAAGTCAATGCCGATATTCATACCTGCCATAAAAGGACCTCCTTTCAATATTTTACTTATAATATCACAAAAAACTTATGTTGTAAACAAAACAAACTCCCGAAATATCGGGAGTTTATTAATTACTGTTTATAGCTTTTAAGGAAATCCTCAAGCTCGTTTGCGGCGTACGTTAATTCTTTAACGTCGGGCAGATAGACAATTCTCACATGGTCGGGTGTCGGATAATTGAAGCCCGAACCCTGAACAAGCAGTATTTTCTTTTTTCTCAGGAAATCAAGTACGAACTTTTCGTCATTCTTTATACCGAACTTCTTAACGTCTATTTTTGGGAAAATATAGAACGCCGCCTTTGGCTTAACAGCCGATACTCCGTCAATAGCATTGAGCGCGTTATAAATGCACTCTCTCTGTTCGTATATTCTGCCGCCCGGTATAAGCAACTCGTCAACGCTCTGGTAACCTCCCAGCGCCGTCTGAATAATCTGCTGAGACGGCACGTTAGAGCAAAGGCGCATGGAAGATAAAAGATTAAGACCTTCAATATAGCCCTTAATTCTCGATTTATCGCCGCTTATAACCATCCAGCCGCTTCTGAAGCCCGCAACACGGTGAGATTTGGAAAGTCCGTTAAACGTTACGCAGGGTACGTCAGGCGCAAGCGATGCAATTGAAACGTGTTTTAATCCGTCCATAACAAGTCTGTCATAGATTTCATCGGCGAAGATTATAATCCCCTCTTTACGCGCAATATCGGCAATTTCAAGCAGTATCTCCTCTGAATACAAAGCTCCCGTCGGATTGTTCGGGTTAATAATAATTATACCCTTTGTTGCTTTAGTAATCTTCTTTTTGATATCTTCAATATCGGGATTCCATTCGTTCAGCTCGTCGCACATATAATGGACCGCTTTTCCGCCGGCAAGTGTTACTGCGGCTGTCCACAGCGGATAGTCAGGCGCATGAACAAGTATCTCATCTCCGGCGTCAAGCAAACCCTGCATTGACATAACTATCAAGTC
>JAEEUJ010000144.1 GCA_016290515.1 Clostridiaceae bacterium | reverse complement strand
TGCAAGGCAGTTTTCTTATAGCGATTCACAAAAGAAATAAACGCAGAAACTTAAGTGTGTTCTGTGCATTTTAATAAAACAAAAAGGCTACAAGCTAACGAAAACCGATTTTGACTCATTAGCTCGTGCCTTAATCTATTCGAAAGGATTTGAGTTATTTGAAGGAACAGCTTAACAAAATCCGCGAGCGCGCTCTGACGGAACTTAACGAGCTTCAGAACATTGAAGAGCTTGAAAATTTCAGAGTACAGGTTCTCGGTAAAAAGGGCGAGCTCACCGCTATCTTAAAGCAGATGGGCACTCTTTCCGCCGAGGAAAGACCGCAGATGGGCCAGCTCGCAAATGAGGTAAGACAGAGCATTGAGGAGCTTCTCGCTCAGAGAAAGGCTGCCTTAAAGGCTGTTGAGCAGGAGATGAAGCTTAAGATGGAGACCGTTGACGTTACGCTTCCGGGCAAGACGTCGGACATCGGTCATAAGCATCCGCTCTCGATAGTGCTTGACGAGGTAAAGGACATATTTATAGGTATGGGCTTCCAGATTGCCACTGGCCCCGAGGTTGAGTGGGATTACTACAACTTTGAGGCGCTCAATCTTCCACCCGACCATCCCGCAAGAGACACTCAGGACACCTTCTATATCACCGAAAAGATGCTTCTGAGAACGCAGACCTCTCCCGTACAGATAAGAGTTATGGAGAAGCAGTCCGCGCCGATAAGAATTATCGCGCCGGGCCGTGTTTACCGTTCGGACGCGGTTGATGCGACGCACTCACCGTATTTCCATCAGATTGAAGGCCTCGTTGTTGACGAGGGTATCACCATGGGCGACCTTAAGGGCAATCTTATGCAGTTTGCCAAGCGCCTTTACGGCGACCAGACTCAGCTGCGTTTCCGTCCTCACCACTTCCCGTTCACCGAGCCTTCGTGCGAGGTTGACGTAACCTGCTTCAAGTGCGGCGGCAAGGGCTGCCCGATGTGCAAGGGCGAGGGCTGGGTTGAGATACTCGGCGGCGGTATGGTACACCCGAAGGTACTTAAAAACGGCGGCGTTGACCCCGAGAAGTATTCGGGTTACGCCTTCGGAATAGGTCTTGAAAGACTTACAATGTTCCGTTTCAACATTGACGATATGCGCCTGTTGTTCGAAAACGATATGCGCTTCTTAGGTCAGTTTTAAGGAGGTGTCGAGATGAATTTATCAAAGAAATGGTTATCGGATTACGTTAAACTCAACGTCAGCGATCAGGAATTCGCCGACGGTATGACACTCTCCGGCTCTAAGGTTGAGTCCTTTGAAACTGAGGGCGCAGACATTAAAAACGTCATAGTCGGCAGAGTTGAATCACTCGAAAGACATCCCGACTCCGACCACCTCTGGATTTGTCAGATTAACGTCGGCGGCCCCGAAAATATTCAGATAGTTACGGGCGCGCAGAATCTTAAGGCGGGCGACGTTGTTCCCGTTGCGATGGACAATTCCTACGTTGCGGGCGGCCACCATATCAAAAAGGGCAAGCTTCGCGGCGTTGAGAGCTGCGGTATGCTCTGCTCTTTAGGCGAACTGGGACTTACCGTTCACGATTTCCCCTATGCAATAGAGGACGGAATTTTCGTGCTCGGCGAGGACTGCGACAGAACTCTCGGCAAGGATATTCACGAGGCAATCGGCCTCGACGACGTTGTTACCGAGTTTGAAATCACGTCAAACCGCGCCGACTGCCTTTCGGTTATCGGTCTTGCGCGCGAGGCGGCGGCAACCTTCGGCGGTGAGCTTGAGGTTCCCGTTCCTGAGGTTCATCAAACGCACGGCGACGTTAATTCCATACTGACTGTTGAAATCAAGGAGCCGACGCTCTGCTACCGTTATGCGGGCGCGGTCGTTGAAAATGTAAGAATCAAGCCTTCTCCGCGCTGGCTTCGTGAGAGACTGCGCGCGTGCGGTGTAAGACCTATCAACAATATCGTTGATATCACGAATTTCGTTATGCTTGAATTCGGTCAGCCGATGCACGCCTTCGACCTTCGTTATCTTGACGGCAACAGCGTTATCGTAAGACGCGCCGAAAACGGTGAAAAGATTACAACACTCGACGGTGTTGAGAGAGAGCTTAACGAGAATATGCTCGTTATCGCCGACGCGAACAAGCCCGTTGCCGTTGCCGGCGTTATGGGCGGCGAGTATTCGGGTATCATGGATGACACGACCACAATTGTTTTCGAGTCGGCTATGTTCAACGGCGTTTCGGTAAGACGTACCGCGAAGGCTCTTGGTATGAGAACCGAGGCCTCGTCAAGATATGAGAAAGAGCTTGACGCTACGGGCTGCCTTCGCTCGCTGACGCGCGCTTTACAGCTCGTTGAAATGCTCGACGCGGGCGATATAGTAAGCGGCGTTGTTGACTGCGACTATTCGGACAAGACGCCCGTTACGCTTCCGTTTATGCCCGAATGGGTTAACAATTTCATCGGTATCGACCTTTCCGCCGACGAGCAGAAGGCGATACTTGAAAAGATTGATTTCAAGGTTGAAAACGGCGTTATCACCGCTCCGTCGTTCAGAAACGACATTGAGCATCAGGCAGATATTGCCGAAGAGGTTGCACGTTTCTACGGCTATAACAGAATTCCCGACAGAGAGCTTCACGGCGTTGCCGACGGCAGATATACCGACGAGCAGATGCTTGAAAACAAGCTCAATTCCGTGCTTATCGCTCAGGGACTTTCCGAGATATGCACATATACCTTCATAAGTCCGAAGGAATACGACAAGCTTAATCTGCCTGCGGATTCCGAGCTTCGCAACTGCGTGAAGATTCTCAATCCCTTAGGCGAGGATACCTCGGTTATGAGGACGACCGCAATCGGCTCAATGCTCGGCATACTTTCGCGTAACTACAACAACCGCAACGCTTCGGCGGCGCTCTACGAGATTTCGCCCGTTTACAAGTCAAACGGCACCGAAGAACTGCCCGACGAACCCAACGTAATTATGCTCGGTCTCTACGGCGAACAGTACGACTATTTCAACTTAAAGGGCATAGTCGAGAAGGTGCTTGAAGCCGCAGGTATTGATAATTACGATATCGACAGAGTGACCGACAACCCGACCTTCCACCCCGGCAGAACGGCGGTTATCACCGTAAACGGCGAACAGCTTGCGCTGCTGGGCGAAATTCACCCGAAGGTAAGGGACAACTACGAAATCGGCACACGCTGCTACGTAGCGGAGATTAAGTTCGACGTTCTCTTTAACAACAGAGGCGCTGAAAAGGTTTATAAGCCGCTGCCGAAATTCCCCGCAACTACGAGAGACCTTGCGTTCGTCTGCGAGAAGGATATTCCGGTTATGAAGCTCGAGAAGCTCATCTCCTCGGCAATCGGTAAGAATCTTGAAAGCATCGAGCTCTTTGACGTCTATGAGGGCGCTCAGGTAGGCCTCGGTATGAAGAGCGTGGCGTTCAGCCTCAGCCTTCGTTCACCCGAGAGAACGCTTACCGACGAGGACGCTGACTCAGCCGTCAAGAAGGCGGTCAAGGCACTCGCCGAAATCGGCGTACAGCTGAGAAGCTGATTATAAACAAAACGAAAGCGGTTCGCACAGGCGAACCGCTTTTTAATATGTAAATTTGAGTTTGTCGGGAAGATTAAAATCACTTAACCTTCCAAGCTCCCCTTGTCAGGGGAGCTGTCAGCCGAAGGCTGACTGAGGGGTAGTAAAGGTTGATAATACTGCAAATTGACTACCCCTCCGTCATTTTGCAAAGGCAAAATGACACCTCCCCTGACAAGGGGAGGTTGGGGTAAATTGTTCACGGACAACTCCCCGATAAACTCCGATTTATCACTCTGTCGGCATAGGTGCTTTCTGATTCTTTTTGAATTCATACTGTATCCAGAAAAACGGCATTATCCACGCGATTACAAGCGCGATGAAAAAATCAATTCTGCCCATCGGGAAGGCGCATACTATATCGAAAAACAGCGGCGCGTCGATGTCCTTTAATAAAAGATACCACTCGACGACCACTATGAGCCTTGCAAACGGCATCGCCGTCGCAACCGAGAAGCAGAGGCACGCAACCTGCGGCGCCCAGTATTTCGGCGGCTTTGTGAGCCCGATGCTGACCTTGTCGGGATCGCCGTAGTTTATGTCCGCGAGATAACGCCGCACGTCGGTCTTTTCCGGGGATAGGCGGGTTTCGTATTTTATATAGGCATAGTACGCCATCGCAAAATACGCCGCGAATGTAATAATATTCACGGCTATAAGTCCGAACCAGTCCATCTCAAATATCTGAACGAGCGGGTTTCCTTCAAGCGCTAAATCGGGCGTGGCAATAAAGGTCAGCAGTAAGTCCGCGACCGTCAAAATGAAGTATCCGATTGTCAGCACGTAAAACATTTTCTTTTTCATATCACGATTGTAGCACAGAATTTATAATTATACAATATTATTTATTGCCGCCCTTGCCCTTTGAAAACAGCAAAGCAGTACCCGATACAATCAGAAAAACCGCGAACAGAGTTTTCAGCGCGTCGGCTCCGATTCTATTTACAATAAGGCTTCCGCCGAGAGCGCCGAGCGCCGAGCCCGCAAGCATCGGCAAGAGTTTCTTCGGCTTTACAAGTCCGTTTTTGATATAAATTATAACGGAAAACACCGAGCAGGGGATGAAGAAAAAGAGATTTATTCCCTGCGCCGTAAGCTGTGAAATACCTCTGATGCCGATAAGATAAAGTATCAGCAGGCCTCCGCCGCCCAAACCCAT
>JAEEUJ010000143.1 GCA_016290515.1 Clostridiaceae bacterium | reverse complement strand
CCGACTATGAATTCAATCCCCGTTTTAATGTAACGGATTTCTATTCGTTTAATTTCAATCAGGTAACGGAAGACGGTTATCGTGTTGAATTCTGTGACGCTGTTGAAAAGGGTTATCCCGATGTAGGCTACGGCATTTATATTGAACCGGATAATAACAGAGATTTCATCAATACAACCGAGCTTTGCTTCGGAGTGCATTACTATCCCGAAAACGAGAGTGATGAGATGGATTACAGCAATCCTGCTGCAAAGTGCTATCTTAATCTTGAATTAAGGGAATACAATCCGTGCATCTATATGGTTGATCAGTACGGCATGATTTACAATGACGGCGACTCGGTTTTCTTTGACGAGGACGAAACAAAGGCAATAGCCTTCCGCACAGATCTGCGAAATGCCGACCATGGCTATTATCAGGACTATATCGGCTGGGATACAGATGTTCTTGAGGACGCAGGCTTTACAATAATTGATGCAGGTCCCGCTTCCTTCTTTGACGATTATAAGGATGACTTTTTGGCTGATGACTTTATTATAATTGTCAGCGCAGAAAATCTGAATTACGGAACTAATGTAGATTACGATACATGGCTTTACGAAAATCCTGCAGAAAACGAGGAATTCGACTGGGCAACCACGCCGAGAGCTTATGAAACAACATTTAATTTCAAGGTTGCTCCGCTTTACGGTGAAACAGGAGACTGCTTCTGGAGTTATGACATAGGCAGCAAAACTCTTGAAATCGGCGGCGACGGCGCTATGGCTGACTACGGTTTCCTTCCCGGCTCAAACGAGCCCGTACCGTCTCCGTGGAACGGATATAATATTGAAAAGGTTGTAATTCTTGACGGCGTAACCAATATCGGTCAGGACGCTTTCATTTTCTCAAACGTTTATGATGTTGAAATTCCCGACAGCGTTACCTCAATCGGCGCAAATGCCTTTAACGGCTGCGGCGCGCTTGATTTCGTTACGCTTCCTCACAATCTTGTAAGCGTGGGCAATTATGCTTTTGCGGGCACGTCATTAAGAGAGATTGAAATACCCTCAACCGTAACCTCTATCGGTCAGTGCGCTTTCGGTTATTACTATGACGAGCAGGCTGGCGATGACGTAACTGTTGACGGATTTGAGATTTACGGTTATGCGGAAACCGAAGCCGAAACCTATGCAGACGACAACGGTTTTACCTTCCACGATAACACTGTTTATTTAAGTCAGGACGGACTGTGGAAATACTGCATACGTCCCGACGGCGCGGCAATGCTTTATTCGGACGTTTTCCAGGGATATTCCTATCAGGGCAACGAAACCGTCGTTACAATTCCGTCAACAATTGACGGATACACGGTTAAGGAGCTCGGCGCGTTTTCAATGGGCGGACTTACCAACGTAACGAAGATTACCGTTCCCGACAGCGTTGAGATTATCGGTTTCTCGGCGTTCAGCGGCGACACTTCGCTTTATGAGCTTGAACTCGGCGACAATATTCAGGTTATCGGCGCTCAGACAATTGACAACACGAATCTCGGCGCAAATCCCGCTTATCACGTTGACGGCGGTATCTATATCAACGATTATCTGTTCAGGGTTGACCAGAATTATCAGGGTTGCTACCGTGTAACCGACGGCACAAAGCTTATGGCTTTATTCGCCTTCGGCAACTGTGCCGGCATCAACAGAGTTGAGCTTCCCGACACAATCACATCAATCGGTATGGCGATGTTCGTAGGCTGCCGCAGCTTAAGAGAAATATATATTCCCGCAAGCGTAACGGAAATCAACTGCAATTTCAACTACTACGACGATCAGCTTCAGCGTGAAATCTGTCCGCTTGAGAGAATTTACGGCTATTACGGAAGCTATGCAGAACAGTATGCTGACGAAAATGGATTTGAGTTTATCGGCACGGCAACGTCAGGCGATACCGGCGACTGTACGTGGAGCTACGACGAGAGCACGCATACGCTCACTATTTCCGGCAACGGCGCCATGGCGGACTACGGCATGATACCGGGCGCAAACGAAGCCATAATTACTCCGTGGAGAAATTTTGACATCGGCGTTGTTATTGTCGAAGACGGCGTAACCCATATCGGTCAGGACGCTTTCATTGCGTCGAACGTCTATGACGTCGATATTGCCGACAGCGTAACCTCAATAGGCGTCAACGCCTTTAACCTGTGCGGCGCTCTTGATTTCGTAATACTTCCTCACAATCTTACAAGCGTAGGCGCTTTTGCCTTTGCAAGTACGTCGCTCAAAGAAATCGAAATACCCGCAAGCGTTACAACAATAGGTTACCGCGCTTTCGGTTATTATTTCGACGACCAGGCTGATGATGATGTTCCCGTTGACGGCTTTGCAATTTACGGTTATGCGGAAACCGAGGCTGAAACCTATGCAGATGACAACGGCTTTATCTTCCACGATAACACCGTTTACTTAAGTCAGGACGGTCTGTGGAAATACAGCATACGTCCCGACGGTGCTGCGATGCTTTATTCCGATGTTTTCCAGGGTTATTCCTATCAGGGCGACGATACCGTTGTTACAATCCCGTCAACTATTGACGGATACACGGTTAAGGAGCTCGGCGCATTCTCAATGAGCGGGCTTACCAATGTTACAAAGATTACCGTTCCCGACAGTGTTGAAAGCATCGGCTTCTCTGCGTTCAGCGGATGCACAAATCTTCGTGAGCTTGTGCTCGGCAATAACATTACCGAAATCGGCGCTCAGACGATTGATAACACAGCAATTCCCTTCGTTGACGGTGCAGTTTACTGCAACGGCTATCTGCTGAGAGTTGATCAGAATTATGAGGGCACGTTTACCGTTAAGCCCGGCACAAAGCTTATGGCTATGTTCTCCTTCGGTAACTGCAATAAGATTGAAAGAGTTATTCTTCCCGACAGTATTAATAAGATTGATTTTGCAACCTTTGTCGGATGTACCTCGCTCAAGGAAATCCTTATCCCCCACTCTGTCGGATTCATTTATGGCGGCGCGTTTACGGATTATAACGAGCAGACGGGACAGCAAGAGAGAAGTCTTGAAAGAATCTACGGCAGTCCTAACACGGGCGCTCACGCGTTTGCCGAGCAGAACAACATCCCGTTTGTAAATATTGAGGAAATAATTGACGGCGATATTAACGGCGACGGCGAAGTAACCCTTCCCGACTATCAGATTACCAGGGATTATATCGCAGGCAATGACCTCACGATTTACGGAATTATCGCGGGCGATGTAAACGGCGACGGCGCGATTGACGCATTTGACCTTTTCGAAATTGATAAGGCTATAAACGCCAATGCTCAGCCGAAATTCACTTATACGGTTGAGAACAATCTGGCGTATATCAATTCTTATACAGGTACCGATCCCGTAATGGTTATCCCCGAAAGTATTGACGGTTACAGAATAATCGAGCTTGACGCGAATGCATTCAAGAATAACACCTTAATTACGGGCGCTATCGTCAGCGGAAATGTCGAAGCAATTGACAACTACGCATTCAGCGGCTGCTCAAATCTTGAACGGATTGATTTTGCTTCTGGACTCAAGAGCATTAAATACGGCTCTTTCCTTAACTGCGCAAAGCTTGATAATGTCATCCTTCCCGATACCGTTACATCAATCGGAAGCTATGCCTTCAAGGGATGCACGTCACTTACCTCGATTGAGATACCCTCAAGCGTAACTACTATTCAGGCTACGGCGTTTGACAGCTGCCCGAATCTTACGATTTACGGTACAGCGGGCTCTTACGCACAGACCTTTGCAAACAGTAAAGGAATCGCATTCGTCGCAATAAGCTAAAAAACACAATAAAAAAGACACCCGACAGGGTGTCTTTTTTGGTGGGCCATCACGGACTCGAACCGCGGACCGTCCGGTTATGAGCCGGATGCTCTAACCAACTGAGCTAATGGCCCCTATCCAAACCGCTTAAATATTATATAGGTATTAAACGATAATGTCAAGAATTTTTTATTGAAGTTTGTTTGCTTGATAAATAAATGCAAATATGCTATAATCTACTGAACTGTTTAAGTGAGGTAAGCGCATGAAAATTCTCGGTATTGAAAGCTCCTGCGACGAAACAGCCGCAGCTGTTGTCGAGGACGGCAGAACGGTGCTTTCAAATATTGTTTCAACTCAAATTGAAAAGCATAAAATCTTCGGCGGAGTAGTGCCTGAAATCGCTTCAAGACTCCACACGGAGTCAATCACCTATGTCGTCAGGGAAGCGCTTGAAAAGGCGGATTGTACACTTCCCGACATTGACGCAATAGCGGTTACTTATGCGCCCGGACTTATAGGCGCACTGCTTGTCGGAGTAAACTATGCAAAGGGACTTTCTTTTTCTTCGGGAATTCCGCTTGTACCCGTACATCATCTGCGTTCGCATATTGCGGCAAATTATATTACACACAGCGACCTGAAACCGCCGTTTTTGTGCCTTGTTGTGTCGGGCGGTAACACTCTTTTGGTTAAAGTTGAGGATTATACCGAATTTAAAGTAATCGGCAGAACCCGTGACGATGCGGCAGGCGAGGCGCTTGACAAAGCCGCAAGGACTATGGGACTGCCTTATCCCGGCGGCGTTAATCTTGATAAAGAGGCAAGGGGAGGCGACATTAACGCCTATACCTTCCCGAAGCCGAGAGTTGACGATAATCCGCTTGATTTCAGCTTTTCGGGACTAAAAACATCAGTTATAAATACAATTCACAATGCAAAACAAAAGGGTGAGGAAATTTCAGTTAAAGATTTAGGCGCATCATTTTTAAATGCTGTTG
>JAEEUJ010000142.1 GCA_016290515.1 Clostridiaceae bacterium | reverse complement strand
CTATTGAAGAACGTCTGTCGGTCGAGTTGTTTCGGTTGTGGCCCATTACTAAAACGCAGCCCTCGGGCACGGTTACGGGAAAGGCAATATCGAACATTCTGGTCGTGGGTTCCTTGATGTAGGCTTCCTTGATGACCTCGCCGTTAACCTTGACTATTCCTTCGCTGAAGTCGATATCAACCGTTTCGCCGCCTACGGCAATAACGCGCTTGATAAGCGGCTCGTTAAGCTGATTGGGCTGAGTTATAACAACTATGTCGCCGCGCTTATAATCAAAATTAATCGCGCTGACGAAAAGTCGGTCGCCGTCGGTTAAGGTGGGTTTCATTGAAGGTCCGCTTACGCTTACGACTCTGAAGGCAACGGTAAAGAGCACCAGCACCGCGATAAGCGCGATTGCCAGCGAGTCAACCCAGCTGTAAACGAATTTCCATATTTTTTTGTTGGAAGCGTAAACGCTTTCCATCTCGTCAAAATAGACTCTTACTTCTTCTCTTTTTCTCAAAATCATACACCTGCCCTATTATACGCTCTATATAATACTACATATACAATTAAAATGCAAGATTAAAAGCATAAAAAATCGGAGCGGCTGACCGCTCCGATTTATCGGTTTTTGAGTTATCTGATCTGCTCCTTAACCTTAGCTGCCTTACCGACTCTGTCGCGAAGGTAGTAAAGCTTCGAACGGCGAACCTTACCGTGTCTTACGCACTCAACTTTTGCAACGTTGGGTGAATTAACGGGGAAAACTCTCTCTACGCCGACACCGTAGGAAACACGGCGTACGGTAAAGGTCTCGGAAACACCGCTGCCTCTGCGGGCAATAACGGTACCTTCGAAAATCTGAATTCTCTCTCTCTCGCCTTCACGGATCTTAACGTGTACTTTGACAACGTCACCGATTTCGATTACGGGCTTTTCCTCTTTGAGCATGCCCTCTTCAATAATTTTTAATGCGTCCATAATGAACCTCCAAAATTTTGTTTCAAGCGTTCATACCGTAAAATACATACGCAGAGGACCACTCGCTTTAATGTTGCCATTAACTGCCGTTTGGGCGCAATAACACCCAAGCGCCGAAATTGCTCAAGTATAATATCATATAATAACGCAAAATGCAAGCATTTTTTTAATTTTCTTCTTCGGGCGGCAGCTCGCCGAGATATTTTTTCGTCGTCTTTTTGTTGATAACAACCGCGAATATTATAAAAGCAGCCGCGGCGATTATGATATACAGAGCCACCGTATAAGGACTAAAATAATAATCGATTTTAATACTTTCACCGTCGGCAACGGCGTCTTCGAAATACTTTGCAAGCAACGCTTTATCCTTGACCGAAAACGGCTCGGTTATAAGCAGTATGTTCCCCTGCTCTCCGATATAGGCAAGCTTTATCTTCTTCGCTCTTGAAAAGGCATCAAGCGTATGATAAGCAACAAGATCGGACTCGGGGTTTTTAATACAGAACTCTGCCGTACAGTCGAATTCACTGTCGCTGCCGTAATAGTAATCGTGATAGGTATAAAACTGCTCGGTACCGAATTCCGTTTCGGCGCCGTCGAAATGAGCAAGGAAGCTGTAATAATCGTCAAGACGGTACTGTGAGATTTCGTCGTCGGCGTAAAGCTCTACCGACTCAAACGGCTCCTGAGAAAGACCGGCAATAAACTTGTAAGAACTGTCAATCGTATAACTGTCGTTAAACTCAACAAAGCGGTCACCGAAGGCTTCTTTGGGAAGAAGCACGTCAATATATACCGTGCCTTCGGGAATTCCGCCGCTCTTTGCAACTACCCTTAAATCGTTGCTGATTTTATATGCAAACACGCTGACAGGCATTAATGCGACAAGCAAAAGCGTCATCACAACAGCAATCAGTTTTTTCATAAGGCACCTCCCTGTCTGACAGGCTTTGATTATAGCATAAAAAGATATTTCGGTCAATTAATTGCAAAATCGCCGATTGTATAGTAAAATGAAGAAAACGATTTAAGGAAAAATGTATGATAAGAATTATGTTTGTCTGCCACGGAAATATCTGCCGAAGTCCGATGGCGGAGTTTGTTATGAAAAAGCTTGTGCGCGACAGAGGGCTTGAAAACAGGTTTTATATACTGTCTGCGGCAACGCATACCGACGAGATATGGGACGGGCGCGGCAGTCCGATTTACCCGCCCGCAAGAGAGCAGTTAATCAGGCACTCGATACCGTTTGACGAGGGAAAGCGCGCAACTCTGCTGACGAAAGAGGACTATGAGAATTTTGATTATTTCGTCTGTATGGACGACGAAAACGTGCGCTGTATGAACCGTATTTTCGGCACGTTCAACTCGCCGAAAATAAAAAAGCTGATGGGCTTTACAAATCAGGGCGGAAACGTTTCGGACCCGTGGTACACGCGGGATTTCGGACAGGCTTATGACGATATTTATTCGGGCTGTACGGCGCTGTTAGACTATTTAACGGAGGAGAAAAAATGAAAAGAATTACCGCTGTTATTCTAACGCTTATTTTAGTCGCTTCAATCCCCTTCACGGTGTTCGCCGCGGGAGGAAAGCGGGTTATTAAGATTTCCCCCGAGTCCGAGAGATATGACATTTCCGATATGCTTTACGGTGCGTTTATCGAGGATATTTCATACGCCTGTGACGGCGGTCTGGTGTCGAATCTCGTCAACAACAATTCGTTTGAATACGACGGAATGAACGGCGTTCTCTGGCTTTGCGACAAGCAAAACTGCTTCACGGTTGAGGATGAATTCCCGTTAAACGAAAACAATACTCACTACGCAAAAATGAGCATTGACGGCGAAGCTACGCTTAAAAACGTCGGCTTCCTCGAGATATACGATTACAAAACCTGGACTATTAATGAGGAAAAGCTCAACACGCCCGATATGGGCTTCAAAAAGGGCGAAAAATATGAATTCTCGTGTTATATTAAGAATATTGATTTCGACGGCAAAGCGTATGTTTCGCTTATGAGTAAGAATAACGGCGAGGAAGCCGAAATTGATACAAATGCCACCGACTGGACAAAGCGGGTTATCACACTTGAAAGCAAGGCGACTGAGGACGGCGGACTGAAATTCCGCTTTGAGGGTAAAGGCTCAATACTGATAGATTTTGTAAAGCTTATACCCGAAAGCGCGCACGGCTACGGCAGTGAGGAATGGAAATACGTTTCGCTTCGCGACGATCTTTATACTGCGCTTAAGAACTGGGCGCCGAAGTTCCTGCGCTTCCCCGGCGGCTGCCTTTGCGAAGGCACGGACATTAACAATCTCTATTCGTGGAAGAATACTATCAGTCCGCTTGAAGAGAGACGGCAGGAGCTCAATCTCTGGCGTGACGACTACTGGCACAGACACTATATCAACACCAATTCAATGGGCTATCACGAATTCTTACAGCTCTGTAAAGAAATCGGCGCAGAGCCCGTGCCGATACTCAACGTTGCGCTCACCTGTCAGGGCAGAAACGGTTACGGCCCGCAGCGTGACAAATACAGAAACGGCGAGTTGACCGAGGAACAGTGGCAGGAATATCTTGACACGATAGCGCTGCGTCCCGGAACTCCCGAGTTTGAGCAGTATGTTCAGGACATCTACGATTTAATTGATTACTGCAACGGCGACGGCACTACCGAATGGAGTGCAAAGCGCGTTGCCAACGGACAGAAGGAGCCGTTTAATCTGAAATTCTTAGGCCTCGGTAACGAGAACTGGGGCGACGTTTATTTCCGCAATTTTGAAGCGCTTTACAATGCGGTCAAGGAAAAGTATCCCGAAATCAAAATCATCTCTTCAAGCGGCACCTGGCTTGACGGCGAGGACTTTGACGCGGCGTGGAAGCTGATGAATGAGAAATTTCCCGACACGACGGTTGACGAGCATTACTATACAGAGCAGGGCTTTCTTTTCTCACAGAACGAACGATACGACAGCTACGACCGTAACGGCGCAGGCGTGTTCGTAGGCGAATACGCCGCCACAAGTCAGGGCTTCGGCACTATTCAAACGAAGGCAAATCTCTGGGCGGCTATCGAGGAGGCAGGCTATCTTACGGGCTTTGAGCGTAACGGCGACGTAGTTAAAATGGCTTCGTATGCACCGACCTTCGCAAAGATAAATGCAATGAGCTGGAATTTCAATATGATATGGTTTGACTCGCAGGAAGCGGTGCTCTCACCGGACTATTATTTGCAGTTGCTCTTTGCCAACAATACGGGCAACAGGTATATAAAAACCGAGCTTGAAAACGGCAAGACCTTCGTTGAGCGCGATATGTATGAGTCGGTTACGGTTGACGAGGACGAGCAGGTAATCTACGTTAAAATTGTCAATGCTTCGGGAAAAAATCAGACGGTAGATTTAGACCTCTCGGGTTATGATATCAACAAGGTTTCAATGCAGTATCTCTCGGAGCTTTTCAGGGGCGCCTGCAACGACGTCGGCAGGCACTACGTTGCTCCCGCCGAGAAGGAAATCAAGGCAAACGGCAGTACGGTAAAGGTAAAGGCAGGCGGTTACAGTATCAACGTCGTACGTATAGCATACGGCGACAATGACGGCAGTAACTTCTTCCGGCTTCCCGACAGTCTGCCGAAGGACAAGGGACTGTATGTTCCGATAGCCGTTACCGCGGGAGTCGGAGGCGGAGCGTTGCTGCTGGCTGTTGCAGTAATTACAACCGCACTGATTGTTAAACACGTTAAGAAAAAGAAAAGAAACACAGCTGAACAGTAAATAATAAAGGCGGTCTTTCGACCGCCTTTTGTTGTGGAGATTATATTTGTGAAGTGTTTTTCGGAGGTTGTTA
>JAEEUJ010000141.1 GCA_016290515.1 Clostridiaceae bacterium | reverse complement strand
TATAATTGTCGCAATCTCTGCCCTTGCGACAGTCACGGTCGGTGCAAGAGTCGTTGCATTCTTACCGCTGATTACTCCCTCGGAAACCGCCCACAGCATTGCATCGAACGAAAAACCGCTTATTTTCGCTTTATCCGTAAAGCCGTCAAGCAAGGCTTTATCCGCAACGTCCGGCGACCCCATATAACGGTAAAGAATTGTGGCAACCTGTTCTCTCGTAATCGGGTCGCCGACACCGAACTTACCGTTCTGATAGCCGTTGATTATTCCCTCGTCAACTGCCCAGGCAACCGCTTTACCGTAATAGGCGTTAATGTTGACGTCACTCAGCGCACAGCTGTCATAAAGCGAAAGGTCTGCCTTTGCAATTCTCGCAAGTATCACGATAAAGTCCTGACGCTGCAGATTATCACCCGGGCCGTAGTTTCCGTTGCTGTAACCCGTGATAAAGCCGCGCTCAAAATTATACTTAACCGCTTCGTAGAACCACGCGTTTCTCGAAACGTCCGGGAAGCTGCCTATTTCCCGGAAAATCAGATTATAAGACCTTGCATAGCTCTCCGCAGTTGAACCCTTGTAGCCGTAAACAATGAAGTTTGCGTTATTGTAGGGCAGGTTATAGCTGTCCACACCCGTAACGCCGATAGCGTTTCTGCCTATTTTCACGTCAGGTGACAGTACGGTTATGCTTTTCATTGAAGCGCATTTATAGAACACGTCGCTTTCTAAAACTTCAACGTTTTCGGGAATGATAATATTTTTCAGAGAGGTACATTCTCTGAACGCCACCTCATCTACCGTTTTAAGCGTATCGGGCAGATAAACCTGCTCGAGAGACGTACAGCCGCTGAACGCCCATTTGCCTATCACGGCTATGCCCTCGGGGACGTTGAAGCTTTCAAGAGAAGTGCAGTCCCTGAACGTTTCATCGGGAATTTCAGTCAGCGATGACGGAAATTTAACCCTTTTGAGAGAACTGCAGCCTCCGAATGTACCCCACCACATTTGAGTTATGCTGTCGGGAAGCTCAATTTCTTCAAGCGACGTACAGTCACTGAACTCGTGGCCGTTCATACTTTCAACGCTGTCGGGAACCGTGACGTCGGTCAGCGAAGTGCAGCCTGAAAATGCAGAATCGCCTATGGATTTAACCGTATCGGGTATCACGGCTTCGGTTATCGACTCACAGCAGCAGAACACGCCGTCTTCAATTATCTCAATTCCGGGTATTGAAATAGCTCCGAGCTTCTTGCAGGAACTGAAAGCCCAGCCTCCTATAGCCGTTACGCCTGCAGGAATATCCAGCGTCTCTACCGATACGCAGTAAGAAAACGCTTCTTTGCCGATTTCGGTTACTCCCTCGGGTATCGCAATTTCGGTAAGCGCTGTACAGGATTTGAACGTTTCGTCGCTGACGGTCGTCAGCCCGTCAGGCAGTTTTACTGAAGTCAGAGACGAGCAGTTTTTGAACGCTTTTGCGCCAATGTAATCAACGCTGTCGGGTATCGTAACCGAGGTCAGAGACGTGCAGTCCTCAAAGGCTTCGTCGAGAATGCTGACGGTGTTTTCCCTTACTGCACACTCGCCGCTGTAATTGTTCTTTGCCTCGTAAAGAGTATCGCCGACATACAGTATGCCGTTATCCCAGTTGTCGGCATTTGAATAATAAGGCGTATTATAAACGGCCTGATAACCTATATGCACGCCGCTTCCCTCGAAAATAATTTCGCTCAAACCTGTGCAGTTAAAGAATGCGGCTCCGTCTATTTGCTTTACGTTCTTCGGAATGGTAATTGATTCAAGCTTAAAGTCAATTTCAAAGCAGGCTCTTCCTATTGAAACAAGACTGTCGGGCAAATTAATCTCAACTAACCTCTGGCAGCCATCAAAGGTGTTCTCCTCCAGCACCTCAACTCCCTCGGGAACCGTTACGGATGTAAGTCTTGAACAACTGCAAAACGCTTTTTTGCCTATGCTCGTAACCGTTGAAGGAATATTAAGACTCTCAAGTTTAGTAGAACCCTCAAACGTGCTTTCCTCAATTCTTGTCAGACCTTCGGGAAGCGTTACCGTTTTAAGCTGTCCGCATTTGCTGAACGCTCTCGGACCTATATACGTTACCGTTGACGGAACGGTTACATTTATAAGATAGTAACAGGATTCGTATGCACTTTCTTCAATTCTTGTAACCGTACTCGGCAGCTTTAGCTCGTTAATCTTGCTGTTGCTGAACGCACCCTTGCCCATAGTTGTAAAGCCTTCGGGCAAATCCAGTTTTGATACGCCCAACGATAAGAACGCATAATCGCCGACACTTGCCAACGTATCGGGTAAAACAAGCTCCGACATCTTGACGCATACCGCAAACGCATAATTGCCTATCGCCGTAACACCCTCGGGAATTTCAACGTTTTGTATCAAGGTTTTATTATAAAATGCGTAATCGCCTATCTCGGTTACGGTATAACCGTCAATTTTTGAGGGAATTATAACGTCCGTTGTCGAATCAAGATATGCGGCTTCCTCCTCGATGCCCGAGCAAATCGAAATCGTGCCGTCGTCAAGAACTATGTATTTCCAGCATCCGTCCGCGCTTGTAATCGCCTCGCCGTCGGCAGAAACGTTGAGCGCCGTAAACGGCATAACGCCGAGAAGCATTACAACGGACAGTATAACCGAAAGATGTTTTCTGATTTTTTTCATAACGTCCTCCTGAAAAGAAAAACTGAATATTAATATTTATCCTGTCATATATTAGTACTTCTAAGACGATAAAAGTTGACACCTTTTTTAATAATATTATATAAAAACTCAAAAGTTTTTTCAACTGACAAATTGAGGATAAAAAAACGGCAGGGCGGAAAATAAATTCCGACCTGCCCGGATGTTTTCAAATTGTTATCCGTTGAACATATCCGTCATATCCATACGCATTACCATGGTCGCTATCTCGGCTCTTGCCGCAGTATCGCGTGGAGCGAGAACAGTGGCGTTCCTACCGTTTATAACGCCGCTGCCTACAGCCCAGACGAGAGCGTCACGGGAGAATTCGCTTGCGCTCAGACTGTCTTCAAAGCCGTCAAGCACAGAAGCATTTGCGCATTCGGATGTTTTCGCATAGCGATAGAATACCGTTGCAATCTGCTCTCTTGTAACAGGATCGCCTACGCCGAATTTTCCGTTTTCATAGCCTTTGATAATTCCGTTATCGACCGCCCATGCAACAGCCCTGCCGTAATACGACTTCATATCGACGTCCGGAAGTCCGCACTTATCGTATGCGTCGAGGTCGGCGCCGTTGATTCTCGCGAGAATTACGATAAAATCCTGCCGCTGCAGGCTGTCGGACGGTCCGAAATTATAATTGCCGTAGCCCTTGATAAAACCGTGCTCAAAGTTGTATTTAGCCGCTTCGTAGAACCACGCGTTTTCGGAAACGTCGGGGAATGTGCCGGTTTCAATAAAGCGGATTTCAAAGCTGTGTTCCCTTGCATACTGCTCGGCATAAGTACCGACGTGCGCATAAATCACTTCAAGGCAGCAGGTCCAGACGTTTCTGAACTGTTCGCCCCATTCGTTGCTTTTATCGACGTATGCGCAGAACACGGGACTGCCGATATACCGAACGCTGTCAGGAATTATAATGCTCTTAAGCTTCGGACACTGGCTGAACGCATTGTCACCGATGCTCTCAAGTGTTTCGGGAAGTCTGACCTCAGAAAGACTAATACAATTTTCAAATTCGTATTCGCTCAGCTCCTTGATTCCCTCACCGAGAACCGCAGTTTCAAGAGCAGCGCAGTCATTAAAAACACATTTGCCGAAGCTCACAATTGAGTCGGGAATAACGATTTTCTTAATTAAAGCCGAACCTGCAAAAGCACCCGAGCCTATTATCTCAATGCCATATTGCATAACTACGCTTTTGAGCGAATCACAGTCCGAGAACGCACCGTTGCCGACAATTCTGATAGTGTCGGGCAGAGTGATTTTCGTAACCGCGTCGGCATTCGAAAAGGCTTTGTCGGCGATAAGCCGCGTACCGTCCTTAACCGTGATTTCACCCTCGTAACCGTCAACTCCGCATATCAGATATTCGCCGATATAAACCGCGCCGCCCTGACGGTTAGCCGCGTCGTTTACGTAAGCGGTGGTTCCAAATGCATATTCTCCTATGGCTTCAAGCGAAGCGGGCAGACTTATACGGGAAAGCGCCGTGCAGTCTGCAAACGCATAACTTCCTATCCGTGTAACTCCATCCGGAATTGTTATACTTTCAAGTCCCTCACAGAAGCCAAAGGCGTAATCACAGATTGTTCTTAGGCCTTCAGGCAATACAACGGATGTCAGATTTCTGCAGTTAGAAAAGCAATGCTCCCCGATAACTCTCGTGCCGTCCTTTACGACGCACTCACCCGATACATTCGCGTCTATCAGACAGCCGTCAATATACAGCATACCGTTTTCCCAGTTGTCCGCATTCTTATAATAGCCCGTGTTAAAAAAGACATTACAACCGACGTATTCAATACTGTCGGGCAAACTTACCTGCTCAAGAGGGGTGTACCAGAGCATAAACCCTGTGTCGAGCTTTTTAATGCCTTCGGAAACCGTGAGGCTTCTTATCTGATTTTTCGGTCCGAAATCGCCCTCATAAATGTCCTGAAGAGTCGAAACGGCATAGCCGTCGATTTCCGCGGGAACCGTTAGGTCGGTATCGTAACCGAAATAACCTCTGATTCCTACCGTACCGTCACCTACAAAGTAATAGCCCCACAGTCCGTCCTCACTTGTCTGCGGCGGTAAGAGCTTGGCAGAGGACGTGATACCCAATGCCGTCAGCAT
>JAEEUJ010000140.1 GCA_016290515.1 Clostridiaceae bacterium | reverse complement strand
AAATAATAAGCCTGCTCACGGCATTGTCGCTTATACTGCTTTGTATGGCGGGCTGCGGCAAGAAGCTGCCGACCGACAATCAGATTATACTCGACAAGCTCGGCGAGAAGAAATACGTTCAGACCGAGTACGAAACAATAGTTGAGAATACCGACCTTCGCAAGCAGGAGACGGTTTACGTAAATATCGGACCCGACGGAAGCGTCAACAAGGTTACCGTAACCGACTGGCTTCACGTCAACACTCCGCAGGTCAGGGTTGTTGATACGAGTACGCTTAAAGATATCAGAAACGTAAAGTCCCTTGCCGAACCTATCGTTCAGGATCAGTACCTGCTTTGGGACATGGACTCGACCGATCTTTATTACAGCGGTATCAGCGATAAAGAACCGCCGATAAAGTTCGAGATAAAGTACTTTATGGACGGCGAGGAAGTACCCTGCAATCAGATGGCAGGGGAGACAGGTCACGTTACCATTCAGATTAAGGCTATCAATACTCTTACCGCAAACGTCAAGTCCGACGGCAAGGAATACACCATCAGCTGTCCGATGCTTATGGTCGGCGGTATGATACTCTCCGAGGAGAAGTTCACCAATATCGCCGTCGAGAACGGTACGGCGCTCGGCGACGGCACGAAGCAGATAGTATTCTTCGCGGGCGTTCCCGGTATGGATCAGAGCTTAGGACTTTCGTCGCTCAACCTTTCGCTTCTCAACCCTCAGCTTTTAAGCGATACCTACACAATTACCGCCGACGTCGTGGACTTTGCGCTGGGCAATATGATGTTCGCGGTTCTTCCGTTCTCATCAATAGGCTCGATAGGCAACGGCGAGCTGCCCGAAACCGTTGACGAGGTCAAGGGAATACTGACCGATATTCAGTCGCTTCAGACGGCGCTTAACGGCCTCGACCTTGAAAAAATAATAGGACTTCTTTACGGCGATTCCGACAAGATAGGTGATATGCTCGACGCGGTCAGCGAAGCCGTAAAGCTCTATAACGAGAACGAAAAGATGCTTAAGGTTATCGACAAGTATATGACCGAGGATAACCTTGCGGCGCTCGACAGACTTGTTGATGACATCAATCAGACCGATATAAACGCGATTTCACGTACACTTTCCGACCCTGCTATGCAGCGGCTTATCGGTATGCTGCCCGCGCTCTCAGAGAGCCTTACGGGATTAAAGGGACTTGCGGACGATCTGAATAAGGTTATGCCCGTATTCCAGGCGATGAACGAGGATATGCAGGACCCCGAAATCCAGAAGTCGCTTGAAAATCTGCCGCAGACGCTCACGAAGCTTAAGGAAATACTCGCCGTAATTGACGACAACCGCGAACTTCTCGACGCGCTCGGCGCATTTGCTGGCGGCGACAATGACGCTCAGCTTCAGGCGGTTATGGACACGGCCAAGAAGTATCTCAACACCGACGAGCTTTCCGAGGCGCAGATGCAGACGCTTGCGGGCAGAACGAGAGAGTGGCTGAGCTTCGGTATGAGCTATTCGATTTTCACTCAGAAGATTGAGGGCAATACCTCGACAGTCCTCTTCACCTATAAGAGCGACTCAATCAAAAAAGCTGCTGAATAAACACACAAAGCATAACGGCGCACTGTAAAGTGCGCCGTTTTTGTTGACCTGCCAAAATGGGATTTATCACTCTTTTGTAAAAAATCTCTTAATTTTAGACAAAAAATGTATTTTATTGTTGACCTTGCGGAAAAAATAAAGTAAAATACATTTGTCGAAATTTGATTATTTAACTTTTATTATATATTTGGTGACACTAATGAAAAAGATTTTTGCTTTCGAGGTATTTGATATCGTCGCTTCAAACGAGGGTATCATTATCTCTCAGAAGGAGCTTTACAACGGTACGAGCTACAAGGTCAGCTTCCTTGAATACTCGATAAAACTTGACCGTAAAACTCCCGTAACTAAAGATATCTATCAGGGCTTCAAATACGGCGAGAAGTTTGAGGCTGTTACAAACGAGCTGGGCGATTACGTTTCGTGCGACGTGGCGTTCTTTACCAACGGCAACCTCGTTATCGTATATCCTACGGGTGAGACGGGCATGTTCGACAAAAACGGCAAAAACGTCTGGAGCACCGACCTGCTCTACCGTGACTGCCCGATTACCGGCGCTGCCGCCGACGGCTCTCAGTTCTGGAGCGCCGTGCCGATGCAGAACTCGATTATCAGCTATTCAATCCCGCATAAGAAGTTCAGTATGCGCATAGGCTCCGAGCATTCCAACACCTTCGTTGAGCCCGTCAGCGTTACGCGCTACGGCAACGAGCTTTACGTATGCTGCGCGGGTTCGAATAAGATAAGAACCGTCAGCCTCGACAACTTTATGCCGAGCGATTTCAAGCAGTTTGACGAACCCGTTTACAAGTATGTAAGAAGCGCAGGCAGGGAATTCGTAGTCCTCGCTTCGGGCGTATATATGCTTTAAGAGTAAAAAAAATTAAGCCCCCTTTTGAAGGGGGCTTGTCTCTTTTTTATGCGCCGATATATTTTTTGATGAATTCCTCAACCTTCGGCCAGTAAAGCTCGGGATGAGCGCAGACCGAGCGCGCGTGCGGCGCATCGGGAATTGAGAGTATATCCTTGTCCGTCGGACATGCGTCATAAACTATCTGAAGCATCTCGTAGGGAACGAAGGTGTCCGCTTCGCCGTGGATGAAGAGGGTAGGCGTCTTTGACTTCTTAAGCTGCTCGGTGCAGGAAGCCTCCTTGAACGAGAACTTCTCCTGAAGCTTGTTGATGCGGTCTGACGAGTACAGGAACGGGAACTCGGGAACCTTCATCTGAGTCATCTTGTGCTTTAAGATATCCCATACGTTCGTGTAGCCGCAGTCCTCGATGGCGAGCTTAACATTGTCGGGAAGCTCTTCGCCGAGCGTCATCATAGTCGTTGCCGCGCCCATTGAAACGCCGTGAAGAATAATCTTGCAATCGGGATAGGTCTCAACGAGGTAGTTAATCCAGCTGACTACGTCAAGTCTGTCATACCAGCCCATTGAAACGAACTCTTCCTCGGAGTCCGCGTGGCCGCGAAGGCTGGGCATAAGTACGTTGTAGCCCCACTCGTGGAACTGCTTGGCATAGATACCCATCTTTCTCGGGCTTGAGGTGTAGCCGTGAATGCAGATTACGTAAACGTCGCTGCCCGTTGTTGACTTAAAGAAATCGGCGTGAAGGTTCTTCTTGAACTCCTCGCTCCAGATTGTAATCTTTTCCTTATCGGTGTTGTCGAACCACTCGCAGCCGGTTTCGAGGATTTCCTCGAGCGAGCGTCTGTAGTCGTCGGACATCTTCTTTTTCTTATCGTTTTCCTCTGCCTTTCTGGCTATGGGACCGCTCATACCCGTTCTGGTAAGTACAAGATGGTGAGCGAGCTTGCCCGATGCCACAAAAGCGGCTGTCAGCGCACCCGCCGTGATTGCGGTGTACTTGACCGCCTTAACGAGCTTATTGCCCTTTTTGGCGTTTTTGTCTTTCATACTGAACATCCTTTCGTGTGATTGTTTTATATACACTGATATTTTATAACAAAAATCGTACAAATGCAAATATTATTATCAAATTTAGTTGTAATTGTTCAAAATATCTGTTAAAATATATTCCTACCGAAATATCTTTCCTTACGGGGTGTTTTATATGGATGAAAAGATTATGCGTACCAAGCTTTTCGGCGGTTTTGACAAGAAGGACGTTCTGTCCTATGTCGAGGACCTCAAAAAGCAGGTTGAGGAGCTCAAGAGCGACCTTCAGAAGAAGGATGAGAACATAGACGCGCTCAATTCTCAGGTTGCCTCGCTCTCAGCCGAGTGTGAAAAAATCGCAGAGCTTAACGAAGAGATTGAACAGCGTGACGGCAGAATTGCAGACCTCACCGCTCAGAATCTCGAGCTTTCGGCTTCGGTTGACGCGCTGGGTGCGGTTTCAAGAGAGTATGAGGACGCGAAATCAAAGCTTGAAAAGAGTCAGCAGCAGATTAAGGACGAGCAGGCAAGACTCGGCGCCGCCTTCCTTGACGCGCGCAGATATTCCTCCGAGATAGTAGCCGCCGCCAACGAAAAGGCGCACAACGCTTCTCTCGGCTTTTCCGAGGACATTTCCAAGCAGGCGGGCGAGATTACAAGGCTTTCTCAGGAAATCGACAGTCTTTCCGCTTCATTTACGAAATCCGTTGACGAGCTTCAGGCGAATATTGCCGTTCTCGCTTCGAGAATGTCGGCTGCCGCCAAGAATTTAAGCATCCGTCAGGACGCATCTTTTGAGCCCGACCTTAAGGTTTCGTTTGACGTTGACGACGACGCGACGGGAATTGAACAGACCGACGACGGTTCGGGACTTACATACATCCAGTATCCGCCTCACACCGAGTTCAACGAGGACCTTAATATTCAGCCCGACGGTTCGTTCGGCAAAAAAGCAGACGAGGATATATCGTGAGCGAATACAGAATAAACACAGCCGATATAAAAAACGCGGCGTCATATCTTAAGGCGGGCGATACCGTTTACCTTTCGGGTACGGTCTATACCTCGCGCGACGCAGCGCACAAGCGTATTACCGCTCTTATAAATGAGGGTAAGCAACTGCCCTTTGACTTAAGCGGCGCGGTTATCTATTACGCAGGACCTACGCCCACCCCCGAAGGTCTTGCGATTGGCTCTTGCGGCCCGACAACCTCATCGAGAATGGACGTCTATGCGCCCGATTTTCTTGACAGGGGACTTGCCGCCATGGTCGGCAAGGGACCTAGGAACAAGGCTGTCTGCGACGCTATAGTCCGCAACAAGGCGGTATATTTCTGCGCTATCGGCGGCGCGGGCGCGCTGGCGAGCAGATGTATTACAAAATGCGAGGTC
>JAEEUJ010000139.1 GCA_016290515.1 Clostridiaceae bacterium | reverse complement strand
GAGGACGGCGTCAAGGCTGCCGAGGAAATCGGCTATCCCGTACTCGTAAGACCGTCCTTCGTTCTGGGCGGCAGAGCCATGCAGATAGTTGCCAACGAGGAGCAGCTTCGCCACTACCTCAAGACCGCAGTTGAAATCGACGCGGACAAACCCGTACTTGTTGACAAATACATTCAGGGCAAGGAGGTTGAGGTTGACGCAATCTGCGACGGCAGAGACGTATTCGTACCCGGTATCATGGAGCTTGTTGAGAGAACGGGTATCCACTCGGGCGACTCGATAAGCGTATATCCCTCGTTCTCAATTTCCGACAAGGTCAAGGGCATCATCCTTCAGTATGCAAAGAAGCTCGGCTTAGGCATCGGCATAGTCGGTCTTTACAACATTCAGTTCATCGTTGACAAGAACGAAAATGTATATATTATCGAAGTTAATCCCCGTTCGTCAAGAACGGTTCCCTTCCTTTCAAAATCGACGGGCTACAGCCTTGCCGATATCGCAACCGAGGTTATACTCGGCAAATCGTTGAAGGAGCAGGGAATCTTCGACCTCTACCCCGAGGAGAAGAAGAGATTCTACGTCAAGGTTCCTGTATTCTCGTTCAATAAAATCAAGGGACTTGACGCTTACCTCTCACCCGAAATGAAATCCACGGGCGAAGCTATCGGCTACGACGACAAGCTTAACCGCGCAATCTACAAGGCGCTTCAGGCTGCGGGAACTCACCTTCAGAATTACGGCACGGTGCTTGTAACCGTTGCCGACAAGGACAAGGAGGAGGCGCTTCCGCTTATCCGCCGCTTCTATAACCTCGGATTTAACATTCAGGGTACTCACGGCACTGCCGAATTCCTTAAAGCGCACGGTATCAGAACGCACGAGCTTAAGAAAATCAGTGACGGCTCCGAGGAAATCCCCGAAGCAATCCGTCAGGGCTATATAGCATATCTTATCAATACCCGTGACATCGGCGCTTCGGCTCCCGAGAGCGACGGCGTACAGATAAGACAGCTCGCAACGGAAAACAACACGACTATATTCACCTCGCTTGACACGGTAAGAGTTCTGCTCGACACGCTCGAGGAAACCACGCTTACAATTTCAACGATTGATTCATAAGGAAGAAAATGAAGGACTGTATTTTTACAATCAATTCAAACGAACTTATCGCAAAGTCGGTTTACAGAATGACGCTTACGGGCGACACGTCCGACATCACAAACTGCGGTCAGTTCGTCAACATCAAGCTTGACGGCTTCTACCTTCGCAGACCGATTTCCGTTTGCGACGTGCAGGGCGACGTTCTCACGCTCATTTACAAGGTCGTCGGCAACGGCACCGAAAAGATGAGCGAAATGAGCGAGGGCGAAAGCCTGCAGATACTTACGGGACTGGGCAACGGCTACGACCTTACAAAATCGGGCGGCGCTCCCCTGCTTATCGGCGGCGGAGTCGGCGTTCCGCCGATGTATCTGCTTGCAAAAAAACTGATTTCAAAAGGCTGTAAGGTAAATGTAATCCTCGGCTTCAACACTCAGGACGAGGTCTTTTACGAAAACGAGTTCAAAGCGCTAGGCTGCGACGTAACGGTAACGACCGTTGACGGAAGTTTCGGCGTAAAGGGCTTTGTCACGGACGCCCTGCCCGAAAGCTATTCCTACTTCTACACCTGCGGTCCCGAGCCTATGTTAAAGGCTGTTTATAAGTCGGCAAATACCTCGGGACAGTTCAGCTTTGAAGAGAGAATGGGCTGCGGATTTGGCGCATGCATGGGCTGCAGCTGCAAAACCGTCACGGGCTATAAGCGTATCTGTAAGGACGGCCCCGTGCTTGAAAAGGAGGAGATTTTATGGGAAAACTGAGCGTTAACCTTTGCGGCATTGAGCTTGACAATCCCGTAATCCCCGCCTCGGGCACGTTCGGCTTCGGCTATGAATTTGCGGAAATCTACGATATAAACGTACTCGGTACATTTTCATTCAAGGGTACTACAAAGGACGCGCGCTTCGGCAATCCCACACCGAGAATTGCGGAATGCACCTCGGGTATGATCAACGCCGTGGGACTTCAGAATCCCGGTGTTGAAAAGGTTATAAGCGAGGAGTTGCCTAAGCTAAAAAAGGTTTTTAATAAACCCGTTATGGCTAACGTCAGCGGCTTTTCGGTTGAGGACTACGCCTACACCTGCGCTCTGCTCGATAAAGAGGAGCAGGTCGGCTGGCTTGAGGTAAACGTCAGCTGCCCGAACGTTCACGGCGGCGGCATGAGCTTCGGCACAAGCCCCGATGCGGCGGCAGAGGTTGTTGCGGCGGTTAAAGCGGTAACAACAAAGCCGGTTATTATCAAGCTTTCGCCAAACGTAACCGATATAGTTGCAATTGCAAAAGCTTGCGAAACGGCGGGAGCAGACGGAATCAGTCTTATAAATACGCTTCTCGGAATGAGAATTAATCTTAAAACGAGGAAGCCCGTAATTGCAAATAAAATGGGCGGTTTTTCGGGACCCGCGATTTTCCCCGTGGCGCTTCGTATGGTTTATCAGGTCGCTTCGGCGGTGAACATTCCCGTTGTCGGTATGGGCGGCGTTTCGTCGGCAGACGACGTTATCGAAATGATGCTCGCGGGCGCGACGGCAGTCGAGGTCGGCGCGGCAAATCTCGTCAATCCCCTCGCCTGTAAGGAAATTATCGAAGCCTTGCCTGAGGCCATGGAAAAATACGGTATCGAAAACTTAACTGACATAATCGGAGGTGCTTTATAATGGGAAAGGACGTAATCGTTGCCTGCGACTTTGCGAGTAAGGAGCAAACGCTTGAATTTCTCAGTCTATTTACAGACCGCAAGCCTTTTGTTAAAATAGGCATGGAACTTTTCTATGCGGAAGGCCCCGAAATCGTGAGAGAAATCAAAAAGAGAGGTCACAGAATCTTCCTCGACTTGAAGCTCCATGACATACCCAACACGGTTAAAAAATCAATGGCGGTGCTTTCACGCCTTGACGTTGATATATGCAACCTTCACGCCGCAGGAACTGTAAGAATGATGGAAGCGGCGCTTGAAGGCCTGACAAGAGAGGACGGCACAAGGCCGCTGCTTATAGCGGTTACCCAGCTGACCTCAACCGATCAGGAGTCGATGGAAAACGATCTGCTCATTCACGAGCCGATTGACAAGGTTGTTATGCACTATGCGCTTAACGCCAGAAACGCGGGACTTGACGGCGTTGTCTGCTCACCGCTTGAAGCGAAAAAGGTTCACGAAACCTGCGGCAGCGACTTCCTTACGGTAACGCCCGGCGTACGCTTCGCGGACGGCGACATAGGCGACCAGAAGCGCGTTATGACACCTGCCGCGGCGAAGGAAATCGGCTCGGATTACATAGTTGTCGGCAGACCGATAACGGCGGCTGACGATCCCGTTGCGGCTTACAAACGCTGCTGTCACGAATTCATAGGTTAAGGAGAAAAGTATGGAACTCAAAAAGCTTATTGCAAAGGATTTACTTAAAATCAAGGCGGTCTTTTTCCGTCCCGAGGAGCCCTTCACCTGGGCAAGCGGAATTAAAAGTCCCGTCTACTGCGACAACCGACTTACGCTGACCGCACCCGACGTCAGAAACGACGTTGAAAACGGTTTGGCCGAGCTTATAAAGGAGAATTATCCCGACTGCGAGGTGCTTATGGGCACGTCAACCGCGGGTATTGCCCACGCCGCAATTGTCGGTCATATTATGGGTATGCCGATGGGCTACGTCCGCTCGGGCGCAAAGGACCACGGCAGACAGAATCAGATTGAGGGCAGGCTCGAAGCGGGACAGAAGGTCGTAGTCGTTGAGGATTTAATCTCAACGGGCGGCTCGGTTATCGAGGTAGTAAACGTGCTTCGCGAAGCGGGCGCGGAGGTGCTCGGCATCGTGTCAATCTTCACCTACGGTATGCAGAAGGGTCTTGACAGACTTAAAGAGGCAAACGTGAAGAACGTTTCGCTTACGAACTTTGACGAAATTGCGGTTGTAGCCGCCGAGGAAGGCTACATAAAGCAGGAAGATATAAAAAGACTTATAGCTTTCAGGAACAATCCTTCCGACGAAAGCTGGATCGGAGCATAATATGAGAAGCGTTATGGACGTGCTCGATTTAAGCGTTGACGAGCTTAACGAGCTGATAAAAACCGCGCTCGACATCATTGACAATCCCGAAAAGTACGCTCACGTCTGCGACGGAAAGAAGCTCGCCACACTTTTCTACGAGCCTTCGACGCGTACGAGAATGAGCTTTGAAGCGGCGATGTACGAGCTCGGCGGTCACGTAATCTCGATGAGCGAAGCGGGCTCATCGTCGGCGGCAAAGGGCGAAAGCGTAGCCGACACGGCGAAAACCGTCAGCTGCTACACCGACATTATCGCGATGCGCCACCCGAAGGAGGGCGCGCCGTATATAGCGTCAAGAGCGGCAAGCATACCCGTTATCAACGCGGGCGACGGCGGCCACAATCACCCGACTCAGACGCTTGCGGACCTGCTGACAATATATCGCGAAAAGGGACGCTTTGACAACCTGACAATCGGTCTTTGCGGCGACCTCAAATTCGGCAGAACGGTACACTCGCTCATCAATGCAATGTCGCGTTATGAGGGCAACAAATTCATACTTATCTCGCCTGAGGAGCTGAAGCTTCCCAGCTACGTTAAGAAGGATGTGCTTCAGAAAAACGGCATACCCTACGAGCAGACGACCGACCTCGTCGGTGTTATGCCGCAGCTCGACATACTCTATATGACGAGAGTTCAGCGCGAGCGCTTCTTCAACGAGGAGGATTACTTAAGACTCAAGGACAGCTATATTCTAGATATGAAGAAGCTTGAAACGGCTAAGGCGGATCTTTCGATTATGCAT
>JAEEUJ010000138.1 GCA_016290515.1 Clostridiaceae bacterium | reverse complement strand
CAAATCTAGGCGATATTACCGCCATGCGTAATGAAAAGTATCCCGGTTCAGCAAGCGTTACGGCTTATCTTACCCGTGCGACCGATACTTCTCCCGCAGTTCTCACGCTTGACGGTTTCTCTTATAACGGCTTCGGCGGAACAACGATTCAGAACAGTTATACGTACACGGCTCTTGAAATCTGCGAGGACCTTGTTATCAACGTCAGCGGCAACTCCACGATTAAATACGCCGACGTTGAATCGGGCGGCTCCGATAACTGCGCCGTGCTTTCAAAGTCGGACTGTGCGCTGACGATAGTCGGTGACGGTACGCTCAACTGTATCGGCGGAAACGCTTTCGGAGGATCGGGTGACGACAGACTGTCAAGCGGCATGAGCTTGAGCGGCCCGCTTACCGTTTCGGGCAACGTAACTCTTACTGCGACCGGCGGCAGCAATTGTCAGACCAGTATAGGCTGCTCTCTTTACTCGGATCTTACGCTTGAAGGCAACGCCACGCTTCTCTTTACAGGTTGCGAGGTGAACGGCTATTACTGCTCGAGCAAGGGTATGGCCTGCAACACAACCAAAACCGTAACCTTCAATTTTGCGGACAGCTGGTGCGGATCTCTTACCGCAGTCGGTCAGACTTCTTCGTTTGACAATTACGGCACGCTCGTGCTTGAAGGTCAGGATATCGACGTCGTCGGCTATTACAACGGCGGCGGCGACAGAGATATACTTCCTTCGAGAAGAAGCTTCGGCGAATTTGCTTATAATCTCAAAATAGTAATTACTCCTTATATAGAAAAGCAGCCCATTTATGTATCGGGCATCAGAGTAACCGAGGACAACTATGACGACGTTCTCGGCGACGGCGGTACGGTAAGCTACGATAAGGCTTCCAATACTCTTATACTCAACAACGCGAACTTCGAGTCCGACGGCGACAGAGACTGTATGCAGGACATCAACGGAATTCAGCTTGCAACCGACAACGATTACAACTCTTATCTCACGCTAAATATCAAGGCAATCGGCAACAACACCGTAAAGGGCGCTTCGGTTGACAATTCCTATCCGACCTGCGGTTTTTACACCTACAGCCGTTACAGCACGGTTAATATCGAGCTTGTTGACGGCGCAACGCTTAATTTCTACGGCGGCAGCAGCGATAAATGTCAGCACGGCAGCTACGGTATTAGTATGAACGGCTCGAAGCTCAACGTAACGGGCAAGGGCACGCTTAACGTCTGCGGCGGCGACACCGAATTCTACAGCTGCACGAGCGCGGGTATGGCTCTCGGCTCAGAAACGGTTTTCGACGGCGACATTACTGTCAATGCCTCGTCGGGCAGTGTAGACGATTCCGCCGCCAGCGTCGGAATTATGTGTGACGGAGGCAACACCGTCGAGCTTAAGGGAAATGTAATTATTAACTGTAACGCCTGCCCCGATGCTAAAAACTCAATCGGCTTCAATATAAATAATTACAACAAAACCCTGTATCTCAAGGTCAAGGACTGGAAGGGCACTATGACCTGCGCCGGTACAAGATTCGGCTTCACCTCGGCTTACGGTTACGCAACCAGTCAGTCCACGGGCTCGTATCTTAATCTTGACGATTATCTCAAGGTTGATATGTTCCTTAATGCCGACGATGCTTCTGCGATGCATTCCGAATATATTTCCGATGAAAGCAATATCAACGACAATCCTCTTATAGACGATTATTCAATAGGCGATGTTCAGAAGGTAGTGTTTAATCCTTACAGAACCTTCCCTGACGTACCCGAGGGAAGCTGGTTCTACGATTACGTAAAGCAATGCGCAATCTGGGGAGCTATCAAGGGCTATGCCAACGGTAATTTCGGACCTGCCGACAATCTTCAGCGTCAGGACTTTGTCGTAATGCTTGCAAGACTGTTCAGGATTGACACGAGCGAGTTCGCCGATAAGCCGTCAGCGCTTAAGGACGTTCCCGCAGGTCAGTACTATACCGCGGCGGTTAACTGGGCGGTTGAAAACGGCATCATAACGGGATACACAAGCGGAGCAAATGCAGGAAAGTTCGGCGTAGGCGACCAGATAACGAGAGAACAGATTGTAACCATTCTTTACAGACTGATTCTTGCCGAGGGCTATAATGAAGACGTCAGCGAATTCTACGGCGAGCTTGACGTATTTAACGACGCCGGAAAAATCAGTCCCTATGCAAAGGACGCAATGGCTTTTGCGGTTCATTACGGAATTATTTCGGGAATGAACCCGACAACGCTCAATCCTCTGGGCAAAGCGTCAAGAGCGCAGATAGCGGCAATACTTGTCAGATTCGTTAGCGTTATCTGATAAATTAGCGTTATCTGATAAAATGATTTAATACTGACGGACGGTATGCAAATACCGTCCGTTTCTCTTAGCAAACTCAAATTTGCCGTTGAAATATTATAATCTATGTGTTAAAATAATTCCTAATGATTTTTCGGAGATGATGATATGAAATACGCAGTCGTTCTGTACGACGGAATGGCGGATTATCCCGTTCCTGCGCTCGGCGGAAAAACGCCGATGATGTGCGCCGATAAGCCGATTTTCGACTCTATGGGAAAACGCGGTACTGTCGGTCTTGTGCGCACCGTTCCCGAGGGTATGAAGCCCGGCAGCGACGTTGCGAATATGAGTGTTATGGGCTTTGACCCGTCTAAGTACTATACGGGCAGAAGTCCGCTCGAAGCGGCAAGTATAGGCGTTGACCTTAAGGATACCGACGTTACTCTTCGCTGTAATATAGTCACTCTTTCCGACGAGGAAAACTATGAGGACAAGACGATGGTTGACTACTGCGCGGGCGACATTTCCACCGCAGAGGCGGCAGAAATAATTAAGAGCGTGCAGGAACATTTCGGTAATGATATTTACAGATTCTATTCAGGCGTCAGCTACCGTCACTGTCTCGTATGGTCCGACGGCACAACCGAGCTTGGCGACATGACGCCTCCGCACGATATTTCGGGCAGGGTAGTCGGCGAATATCTTTCAAAGAGCGAAAACGCCAAAGACCTTATCCGTATGATGAAGGAAAGCTACGACCTTCTCAAAAATCATCCCGTTAATCTTAAGAGAATTTCCGAGGGCAAGCGCCCCGCCAATTCAATCTGGCTCTGGGGCGAGGGCAGAAAGCCGATGCTGCCGCAGTTTGAGGGCCTTTACGGCATGAAGGGCGCGGTCGTTTCCGCCGTCGATTTGCTTAAGGGAATTGCAAAATGCGCAGGCATGGCTGCTCCCGACGTTGAGGGCGCGACGGGCTATATCGACACCAACTTTGAGGGTAAGGCAAAAGCCGGCGTCGAAGCGCTTAAAAACGGCTGTGATTATGTTTATCTTCATTTTGAAGCGCCCGACGAATGCGGACACAGACGCGAGCCCGAAAACAAGGTGAAATCAATTGAAATGATTGATTCCCGCGTGTTGCCGATACTGCTTGAAGAGCTTGAAAAATATGACGACTACAAGCTCATGATACTTCCCGACCATCCCACGCCTATCGTCACCGCAACCCATGCGAGCGACCCCGTGCCGTTTATGATTTATCATAAAAAGGCCGAAACCGAAGGCGTTGAAACCGTAAACGAAGAAACCGCAAAGCAGACGGGTATTTTCGTCTCAAGCGGCGTTGAATTAATGAAAAAATTTCTGGAGGACTGATTATGGGCTACGATAAGAATCAGAAAATTGATACCAAATGCGTGCAGGCGGGCTGGCAGCCTAAAAGCGGCGAACCGCGCGTTCTGCCCATCTACGAGAGCACGACCTTCAAGTACGATACAAGCGCCGATATGGCGAAGCTTTTCGACCTTGAGCCGGGCTATATGTACACGCGCCTTGCCAACCCGACGAGCGACGTTGTCGCCTCTAAAATTGCCGCTTTAGAGGGCGGCGTTGCGGCAGTTCTCACCTCATCGGGACAGGCGGCAAATTTCTTCTCGCTTATCAATATCATGGGCGCAGGCGACCATTTTATCAGCTCCGCGACCATCTACGGCGGCACATTCAATCTGTTCAACGTTACCATGCGTAAAATAGGCATTGACTGCACCTTCGTTGACCCGAGAGCTTCGGAAGAGGAGATTCAGAAGGCGTTCAGACCTAACACAAAGGCTGTTTTCGGCGAGACCGTTGCCAATCCCTCGCTCGACGTGCTCGACATTGAAAAATTCGCCCGTATCGCCCATAAAAACGGTGTTCCGCTTATCGTTGACAACACCTTCCCGACACCGATTAACTGCCGTCCGTTTGAGTTCGGAGCAGATATAGTTACACATTCGACCACCAAGTATATGGAGGGCCACGCCTCAACCATAGGCGGCTGCGTTGTTGACAGCGGCAACTTTGACTGGTATCAGAACGACAAGTTTCCGTGCATGACCGAGCCCGACGAAAGCTATCACGGCGCAACATACGCCAAGGATTTCGGCAAAAACGGCTTCGTTGTAAAAATAGTCGCCCAGCTTCTGCGCGACTACGGCTCAACGCCGTCGCCGTTCAACGCTTTCCTTCTCAACCTCGGTCTTGAAACACTTGCGGTCAGAATGGAAAGACACTGCGCAAATGCGCTTAAGGTTGCGAAATATCTTGAAAATAACGATAAGATTTCGTGGGTAAACTATCCCGACCTTGAATCCTCAAAGGACTATGCGCTTGCAAAGAAGTATATGCCAAACGGCACCTGCGGAGTTATCTCCTTCGGCGTAAAGGGCGGCAGGGCAAAGGCTGAGGAGTTTATGAACAATCTGCGTCTTGCGGCCATCGTCACCCACGTTGCAGACGCGCGTACCTGCGTGCTTCATCCCGCTTCGTCAACCCACCGTCAGCTCTCCGATCAGGAGCTTATCGAGTGCGGAGTAACGCCCGACCTTGTGCGTTTCTCGGTAGGTATTGAAAATCCCGACGACAT
>JAEEUJ010000137.1 GCA_016290515.1 Clostridiaceae bacterium | reverse complement strand
AACGTATTCGGCACAACGGTACGTGTTGCCGAGATGCAGTCCGAGGCAGGTGCTTCGGGTACTGTTCACGGCTCGCTTGCAGCCGGCGCTCTCACCACCACTTATACGGCATCTCAGGGACTTCTTCTTATGATTCCCAATATGTATAAGATTGCCGGTGAGCTGCTTCCCTGCGTATTCCACGTATCAGCCCGTTGCGTAGCTTCACACGCTCTTAACATCTTCGGTGACCACTCCGACGTTTATGCCTGCCGTCAGACAGGTTTCGCGATGCTTGCCGAAACAAATCCGCAGGAGGTTATGGACCTCGGCGCAGTTGCTCACCTTGCAGCTATCAAGTCGAGAGTTCCCTTCATTAACTTCTTCGACGGTTTCAGAACTTCTCACGAAATTCAGAAGATCAAGGTATGGGACTTTGAGGACCTTAAGGAAATGGTTGACATGGACGCAGTTGCGGAATTCCGCAAGCGCGCTCTTAACCCCGAGAGACCCGTTATGCGCGGTTCTCACGAGAACGGCGACATCTTCTTCCAGCACAGAGAGGCCTGCAACAAGTACTATGATGCTGTTCCCGGCATCGTAGAGGAGTATATGGGCAAGGTTAACGAAAAGCTCGGTACCGATTACAAGCTCTTTAACTACTACGGCGCTGCCGACGCTGAGAGAATCATAATCGCTATGGGTTCTGTCTGCGACGTTGCAGAGGAAGTTATCGATTATCTTCTTGCTAAGGGCGAGAAGGTTGGTCTTGTCAAGGTTCGTCTTTACAGACCTTTCTCAACCAAGCATCTCGTTGACGCTATCCCCGCAAGCGTTAAGAAGATTGCAGTTCTTGACAGAACCAAGGAACCCGGCTCAATAGGCGAGCCTCTCTTCCTCGACGTTATCGCTGCTCTCAACGAGCAGGGCAGAGACGGCATCAAGGTTTGCGGCGGCAGATACGGCCTCGGTTCGAAGGATACTCCTCCCGCGAGCATCTTTGCGGTTTACGAGCATCTTAACAACGAGACTCCCGCAAGACAGTTCACAATCGGCATCAACGATGACGTTACTCATCTTTCACTTGAGGAGAAGCCTGCTCCCATCACGGCTGCAGAGGGCACAATCGAGTGCAAGTTCTGGGGTCTCGGCGGCGACGGTACAGTCGGCGCAAACAAGGACTCCATCAAGATTATCGGCGACCACACCGACAAGTATGTTCAGGCATATTTCCAGTATGACTCCAAGAAGACGGGCGGCGTTACGATTTCGCACCTTCGCTTCGGCGACAAGCCCATCAAGAGCTCGTACTATATCAATAAGGCGGACTTCGTTGCCTGCCATAACCCCTCATACATTGAGAAGGGCTACAAGATGGTTCAGGACGTTAAGCCCGGCGGCGTATTCCTTATCAACTGCCAGTGGGACGAGGCTGAGCTCGCTGAAAAGCTCAACGCCGAGACCAAGCAGTACATCGCCAAGAACAATATTCAGCTTTACACCGTTAACGCTATCGACCTTGCCGCTAAGATCGGCTTAGGCAAGCGTACAAACACAGTTCTTCAGTCCGCATTCTTCTCACTTGCCAAGGTTCTTCCTCCCGAGGAAGCTATCGGCTACATGAAGGAAAAGGCACAGAAGTTCATGAAGAAGGGCATCGAAATCGTTAAGATGAACGAGGATGCTATCGACGCAGGCGCAACTGCTTACGTTAAGATTAACGTTCCCGCAGAGTGGGCTGATGCTGTTGACAACACCGCTCCCGAAAAGAGCAAGGGCGCTGAGAAGCTCGTCAAGATGGTTGACTCCATCATGAAGCCTGTAGGCAAGATGGACGGCGACTCGCTTCCCGTTTCTGCATTTGCAGACCACGTTGACGGTACCTTCGAGCAGGGCGCTTCTGCTTACGAAAAGCGCGGCGTTGCCGTTATGGTTCCCGAGTGGGACGGCACAACATGCGCTCAGTGTAACAAGTGCGCTTACGTTTGCCCGCACGCTACAATCAGACCTTATCTTCTTAATGACGAGGAAGCAGCAAATGCTCCCGAGTGTGCAACTCTTGTTGACAAGAAGGCAGGCAAGGGCAAGGGCATCTACAAGTACACGATGGCAGTTTCACCGCTTGACTGTATGGGATGCGGCGTTTGTATCGGCGTCTGCCCGACAAACTCACTCAAGATGGTTTCCCGTGAGTCACAGGATGCAAAGCAGCCTGCATTTGACTACATGGTAGCAAACGTTTCCGTCAAGGACGACGTTGCCGATTCCAAGACCGTTATCGGCAGCCAGTTCAAGACTCCGCTTCTTGAATTCTCGGGCTCCTGCGCAGGCTGTGCAGAGACCTCTTATGCAAGACTTATCACCCAGCTCTTCGGTGACAGAATGTACATCTCGAACGCAACCGGTTGTTCGTCAATCTGGGGCGGTCCCGCTGCTACGTCACCCTACACCGTTGACAAGGACGGTCACGGTCCTGCATGGGCTAACTCACTGTTCGAGGACAACGCCGAGCACGGCTACGGTATGTATCTCGGTCAGAACGCTATCCGAAACAGACTTATCTCCAAGGTTGAGGCTATCGTAGCTGAGGGCAAGGCATCCGCTGACGTTCTCGACGCTGCAAAGGCTTATCTTGACAGCGTAAACGACGGCGAGGCCAACAAGGCTGCTACCGCCGCACTCGTTAAGGCTCTCGAGGGCTTTGACTGCGACTGTGAAGCAAAGCAGGATATACTCACCAATAAGGAATACCTTTCCAAGAAGTCCGTATGGATTTTCGGCGGCGACGGCTGGGCATACGACATCGGCTTCGGCGGCGTTGACCACGTACTTGCTTCCGGCGAGGACGTAAACATCATGGTATTCGATACCGAGGTTTATTCCAACACCGGCGGACAGGCTTCAAAGGCTTCCAACATCGGTCAGGTTGCTCAGTTCGCAGCTGCCGGTAAGGCAATCGCCAAGAAGAGCCTTGCAGAAATCGCAATGAGCTACGGCTACGTTTACGTTGCTCAGATAGCTATGGGCGCTGACAACAATCAGACGATCAAGGCTATCACCGAGGCTGAGGCTTATCACGGCCCGTCAATCGTTATTGCATACGCACCCTGCGAGATGCACTCGATCAAGGGCGGTATGACCAACTGTCAGGCTGAGATGAAGAAGGCTGTTGACTGCGGTTACTGGAATCTCTTCCGTTACAACCCGCAGCTTAAGGCTGAGGGTAAGAACCCCTTCACCATCGACTCGAAGGAATCAAGCGCAAGCTATCGCGACTTCATCATGAACGAAGCACGTTACTCATCGCTTACACGTTCCTTCCCCGAGAGAGCGGAAGTTCTCTTCGATAAGGCTGAAAAGACCTCTGTTGAGAGATATAAGCACCTGCTTAAACTCAAGACAATGTATGAACCCGATGCAGAATAACGCCTGTCGAAAAGGCACCATAACCACGCCGTATTAAACACGGATAACTTTACACGTAGGGCGGGGGCTTGCTCCCGCCGTAAGTTAGACACATATTACAATTCGGCAAAAAAAGGTCGCAGTAATGTCGAATTACTGCGACCTTTCGGCGTTTTGCGTCTTTGAAAACCCTACCGTATCTTTATACGCCTACGAGTTTTCAAATACGCAATTCTGTCACCTTTTGGACAGTCGGACTGTCCGATAACTTGTTTTAGGGGAAAAGATTATGAAATACGTTTATATCGCGCTTTATGCGGCGGCGGTAATTGCGCTGTTCTTTCTGGTACCGAAATTCCTTGAATATTCGTGGCCCGAAAAGTGCTGGAAATCGCTTAAGGTGAAAATGGCCTGCGCTGCCATGTTCATCATAACCGCCGTGTGCTGCATACTTTATTCGGGCAACTTCGGCCTGTACGCGAAGCTTATGTTTATAGGCCTTCTTTGCGGAGTGCTGGGCGATCTGCTCATTCACGTTCCCGAGCACGGTATTATCAATGTGCTCGGCGGCGTTGCGTTCTTTGTAGGGCATATATTCTACATTATCGCGTTTTACCGAGAACTCAGCGCAAGAGCGCCGGGCGAAAAGTTCTTTGCGCTTCCGTCGGTAATTGCGCCCGTCGCCTTTACGGCCTGCTATTTCGGCTTTGCTTTCTTAAACAAAGTCAGATACGGCAAGCTCACCGTTCCCGTAATCCTGTACGCGCTTATGATAAGCTCAATGCTCACGATGGCGGCGAGGCTGTCAATTCATATAATGCAGATACCCGTGTTCGTCACGGTGCTTCTGGGTGCGGCGCTGTTCATCACTTCGGACTCAACGCTCGCGCTGTTTATGTTTGCGGAGAAGTTCAAGACCAAGCCGGTCAAGAATCTGTATATCATCACCTATTTTACCGCGCAGGTGCTTCTCGGAACAAGTATTATATTTGTAAAATAAGAGAAATCCGTGATGTCCGAACTGTTGATATTTCATAGCTTCGACAGCGACTATGAGCTGACGTATAAATACTTATAAAAAATCTTGTTAGCTTGATTTTTAACAATTGTAAGGGCGATTCATGAATCGCCCGTTTTTTATTATCCCGTCAAATCGGAGTTTATCGAGGTCTTCGACCTCGAAGTGAAATTCTTGCTTCGCAAGAGTTAAATTGCCTTTTGGCAGTGAAATTCGTCCTTCGGACGAGTGAAATTTGCCTTTGGCAAGTTGTGGGCGGGACACCCGCACCCATTGTATTGCTTTTTGTGTAAAACCTACTATGCGTAGGGCGACATGCCCACATGCCGCCGCAAAGCTGTGCGGTAAACTAACGGCGGGGTGAGGGCACCCCGCCCTACGTGCTCACTTCGGACGAACATTCCGTAGGGGCGATTCACGAATCGCCCGTTTTTTATTAACCAAATCGGAGTTTGTCGGGGTAATCAAAATGCGTAACCTTTCAAGCTCCCCTTGTCAGGGGAGCTGTCAGCCGAAGGCTGACTGAGGGGTAGTAAAGGTTGATAATACTGCAAATTG
>JAEEUJ010000136.1 GCA_016290515.1 Clostridiaceae bacterium | reverse complement strand
CCGTATTTTCCGTAGCCTGACGGTAGTCAGCTATCATATTCTCTATCTTCTGTCTGCCGCGCGGATCAAGTCCTGCGGTAGGTTCGTCAAGTATGAGCACCTTAGGCTCCATAGCCATGACGCCCGCTATTGCGACACGGCGCTTCTCACCGCCCGAAAGGTCGAAGGGAGACTTTTTGAGCATTTCCTCCTTAAGTCCGACAAATGACGCCGCCTTCATAACGTGGTCATTAATCTCGTCCTTATCAAGTCCCATATTCTTGGGACCGAAGGCTATATCGTCATAAACGGTGCTCTCAAAGAGCTGATATTCGGGGTACTGGAAGCAAAGTCCGACCTTGAAGCGGACGCTGCGCGTGAAATCCTTTGACGAATGAATATCGGTTTCGTCAAACAGTATCTTGCCCTTTGACGGTTTGAGAATACCGTTAAGATGCTGAACGAGCGTTGATTTACCCGAACCGGTATGACCGATTATTCCGACGAACTCGCCCTCGTCAATCTGCACATTAACATCGTCAAGCGCTCTGACTTCAAAAGGTGTGTTCTCGGAATAGATATATGATAGATTTTGTGTTTCAATCAACGCCATTATCGGTCTCCGATCAGTTTTTCAATGCTCTCCACAAGTTCTTCCTCGTAGATTATGTCCGATGAAATGTTAACTCCGCTTTTCGAAAGCTCCTCGGCAAGATATGCAACCGAAGGCACATCAAGGCCGATGTTTCTCAAAGCGTCCCTGTTTCTGAAAACTTCCCTGGGAGTGCCGTCCATAACAACTTTCGCGTTATCCATAACGACAACTCTCGAGGCAAGCGTAGCTTCCTCCATAAAGTGAGTTATAAAAACTATTGCCATACCGTACTCGCGGTTGAGCTTGATTACGGTCTTCATAACCTCTTTTCTGCCCTGAGGATCAAGCATGGCTGTAGGCTCGTCAAAGAATATGCACTTGGGAAGCATTGCTATAATACCTGCTATTGCAACCCTCTGCTTCTGACCGCCCGAAAGCTTGTGCGGTTCGGACAGTCGGTGCTCGTACATACCGACTGCCTTTAAGGAGTCGTCAACCCGCTTACGTATTTCGTCACGCGGCAATCCGAGATTTTCGGGACCGAACGCGACATCCTCCTCAACTATGGATGCGACTATCTGATTGTCGGGGTTCTGAAAAACAACGCCGACAGTCTTCCTGATATCGTAGGACTTTTCCTCGTCTGCAGTGTTCATACCGTCAACGGTAACGGTTCCGCTTTCGGGAATGAGTATCGAATTTGAAAGCTTGGCAAGCGTCGATTTACCCGAGCCGTTATGCCCGAGTATTGCGACAAACTCGCCCTCTTTAATATCAAGACTTACGCCGTCAACGGCAAGAGGAAGCTTCTCACCCTCCTCAGCCGCTTCGTAGCGGAAGCTGACGTTATCAAATTTTACAATACTCTTTTTATCCATGTTTTACCTTTTTGTAAATTATTTGTGCCAGATTGCGGACGCTCCGCACGGCAGCACCATACCGGTATGCGTCACGGGAAGTCCGATTTCATCACTTTCAACCGTGCCGCCGAATTTCGGCTTGATTACCGCGCCGAGTATGTACTGCATAACCGCGGGTGAAAGTCCGGTTGTATATGAGTTTATCAATACCATAAGCGGACTGTCGGAAAGCACCTGAGCGCACAACTCGACGAAGCTGTAAACCTCGTTTTCAAGCTTCCAGATTTCGCCTCCCGGTCCCCTGCCGTACGACGGCGGGTCCATAATTATAATATCGTAGCGGTTGCCGCGCCTTATTTCGCGTTGTACGAACTTGACGCAGTCGTCAACTATCCAGCGCACGTTTCTGTCGGCAACGCCCGATAATGCGGCGTTTTCCTTCGCCCACTGCACCATACCCTTTGAAGCGTCAACGTGTACAACGCCCGCACCCGCCTTAAGCGCGGCTACGGTTGCGCCGCCCGTATATGCAAAGAGGTTAAGCACCTTAACGGGTCTGCCCGCCTCTTTTATAAGCTTAGCAGTGTAATCCCAGTTGACTGCCTGCTCAGGGAAAATACCCGTGTGCTTGAAGCCCATGGTCTTAACATTAAATGCAAGCTCGCCGTAATTTATACGCCAGAAATCGGGAAGCATCTTTTTGATTTCCCAGCTGCCTCCGCCCGAATTCGAGCGGTGATACACTGCGTCGGCATTTTTCCACTTCGGATGGGTTTTCGGCGTGTTCCAGATTACCTGCGGGTCGGGTCTGATAAGCGTTATTTCTCCCCAGCGTTCAAGGCGTTCGCCGCCCGAACAGTCGAGGAGCTCATAATCCTTCCATAAAGACGAATAACGCATCAGACGAGCCTTTCCTCAACAACCTTGGCTATTGAATCGGCAAGGTCCTTTATCTTATCGTAATCCTTGCCCTCAAGCATAACTCTGACAAGCGGCTCCGTACCCGAAACGCGGACGAGCACTCTGCCGTCCTCACCGAGTTCCTGCTCAGCTTCTCTGATGGCAAGCTGAACCTCGGGGTCCTTATCGAGACGCTGCTTGCCGAAATTGGAAACGCGGACATTGACGAGTACCTGCGGGAATACCTCCATCTCGGAAGCGAGCTCGGAAATTTTCTTACCCGTTCTCTTCAAGACGTTGAGCACCTGGATTGCAGACATCTGACCGTCGCCGGTTGTGGCGTGGTCGAGAAAAATAATATGTCCCGACTGCTCGCCGCCTATACAATGGCCGTTTGCAACCATATTTTCAAGTACGTAACGGTCGCCTACCTTGGTCTTTTCACAGTGAATACCGTTTTCATCACAGAACTTAAAGAAGCCCATATTGCTCATTACCGTAACAACGGCGGTATCGTTCTTAAGCTGGCCGTTCTGCTTCATATACTTGGCGCATATTGCGATAATCTTATCGCCGTCAACTATATTGCCGTTCTCGTCAACTATAAGCATTCTGTCGGCGTCGCCGTCAAACGCGAAACCTATGTCGCACTTGTTTTCAACAACGTGTTTCTGCAGCTGCTCCATGTGAGTTGAACCGCACTTGTCGTTTATGTTTACGCCGTTTGGTACGTCGTTAATGATATAGCACTTTGCGCCGAGCCTTGTAAACAGAGCTCTGGCGGTAACGGATGATGAACCGTTGGCGCAGTCGAGAGCTATTCTCATACCCTTGAAGTCGCCGTCAGAGGTCATGGCAAGGTGGAAAATGTAGTCGTCAACAGCAGTTGTCGAGAAATGAATTCTGCCGACGTCACCGCCGAGAACTACGGGCGGAACCTTGGACTCGTCAAGTATGATTTCCTCTATTTCGTTTTCAAGCTCATCGGGAAGTTTGTAGCCGTTGTACTGGAAAATCTTGATTCCGTTATACTCGCAAGGGTTGTGCGAAGCCGAAATCATAACGCCTGCGTCGTATCCGTATTCCTTAACAAGAAACGCAACCGCAGGTGTAGGAACAACGTCAAGCACAAGCACGTCCGCACCTACCGAGCAAAGACCGGCGGAAATAGCCGAGCAGAGCATGTGCGAGGACGCTCTGGTGTCCATGCCGATAAGAACCTTCGGCTTGTGTGACAAATTCTCGGTGAGCACCATGGCAGCCGCTCTGCCGATTTTCATTGCAAGCTCACACGAAAGCTCCGTGTTTGCGACGCCTCTGGCGCCGTCAGTACCGAATAATCTACCCATTGTAAAATCTCCTCAAATTATAAATCAAATCTTTGCTGTCCGTTGTCGTTGCCGCCGTTAAAGGGTATTCCCAGATGCTTGTAGGCAAGCGGCGTGGCAACTCTGCCTCGCGGCGTTTTGGCAAGGAAGCCTATCTGTAAGAGATAAGGCTCAACGACGTCCTCAACGGTTATCGCTTCCTCACCTATTGTAGCGGCGATTGTATCCAGTCCGACCGGACCGCCGTTATAATTCTTAATCATTGACGTTAAAAGCAATCTGTCAATTGAGTCGAGACCGAGCTCATCAATCTCCATCCTCGAAAGTGCAATTTTCGCTATGTCCGAAGTAATTGCGCCGTTGCCCATAACGTCGGCAAAGTCACGCGAACGCTTAAGAAGCCGGTTTGCAATTCTCGGTGTACCGCGCGAACGCGATGCAATTTCAAGCGCACCGTCGGGGTCAATCATAACGCCTAAAATTCCCGCGGAACGCCTGACTATCTGAGCAAGCTCGTCGGGTGAGTACATTTCAAGACGTTCTATGTCGCCGAAACGGTCGCGAAGCGGTGCCGAAATCTGACCGCTTCTGGTCGTGGCGCCGACAAGTGTGAAGCGCGGAAGGTCAAGCCTTATCGACCTTGCGGACGGACCCTTGCCGATTATGATATCGAGCGCGTTGTCCTCCATAGCAGGATAGAGCACCTCCTCAACCTGACGCGAAAGACGGTGAATCTCATCTATGAAAAGCACGTCGCCCTCGTTAAGGTTGGTAAGCAAAGCTGCGAGGTCGCCCTGCTTCTCAATAGCGGGGCCCGAAGTAACTCTCATCTGAACGCCCATCTCGTTGGCTATAATGCCCGCGAGCGTGGTTTTACCGAGTCCTGGAGGTCCGTAGAGAAGAATGTGGTCAAGCACGTCGCCTCTCGACTTAGCCGCTTCGATATAGACCTTTAAGTTTTCCTTAGCCTTCTCCTGACCGATATACTCGTTAAAGGTTTTCGGTCTTAACGAAACTTCAATGTCGTTGTCAATCTCGTTCAGGTCGGGAGAAATAATCCTGTTTTCATTATCAAAATCCATATTGCGTTATCCTATTCTTGAAAGCTGTTTTAATGCCTGCTTAATAAGTTCCTCGGTTGAAAGCGATTTGTCAAGTCTGCCGACCGCAGAAGCCGCCTCACTCTGCGAATAGCCGAGCATCGTAAGCGCCGATACCGCCTCGGAGGTGTTGGTCGCGTTCATAGCGGCGTTTGCACTCTCGACCTCGATTCCCGATGAGCCTAAATCAAGTCCCGCCGCGAGCTTGTCCTTAAGTTCAAGCACT
>JAEEUJ010000135.1 GCA_016290515.1 Clostridiaceae bacterium | reverse complement strand
TTGCGGCGATTGCTTCGGGCTGTGTCAGAGCCGGCGCCGACATAATTGCAATTGACGGCTTCAGAGGCGGTACCGGTGCAGCTCCGACAAGGATAAGAGACAATGTCGGTATTCCGATTGAACTTGCACTTGCCGCTGCGGATCAGCGTCTTCGTGACGAGGGCATACGCTCAAATATTTCGCTTATTGCTGCCGGCTCGTTCAGATGCTCCGCTGATATAGTAAAGGCGATTGCTCTTGGCGCAGACGCATGCTACTGTGCCTCCGCTCCGCTTATAGCGATGGGCTGTCATATGTGTCAGACCTGTAATACGGGCAAATGCAACTGGGGCATAGCTACGCAAAAGCCAGAGCTTACAAAACGGCTTAATCCCGAAATAATGCACCTGAGGGTTGAAAACCTTATAAATGCATGGAACCACGAAATAAAAGAGATTATGGGCGGTATGGGTATTAACTCCGTCGATTCGCTTCGCGGTAACAGACTGATGCTCAGGGGTATCGGTTTAAGCGAAAAAGAGCTTGAAATACTCGGCATTATGCATGCAGGAGAATAGGAGGACGGCAGTAATGAAAAAGGTATATGCAAAAGAAGAGCTTTGTCTTAACTGCCGTCTTTGCGAGGTTTACTGCAAAACGGCTCATTCAAAGACGAAGGATGTGCTTAAGGCTAATAAATATGAAAATCCCGCACCCGTTTCAAGAATAACGGTTTACGGAGATAAAATGCTTTCGGCGGCTGTCAACTGCCGTCACTGTGACAATCCGAAATGCGTTCAGGCGTGCATAACGGGAGCTATGACAAAGGATGAAAAGACGGGTATAGTTTCAGTTAACGAAAAAAAATGCATCGGCTGTATGACCTGCCTTTCCGTCTGTCCCTTCGGCTGTATAAAAACGGGCAAATTCGCCGTGAAATGCGATTTGTGTCAGGATGAGGACGAACCTGCATGTGTTAAGAACTGTCCTAACCACGCACTTGTTTATATTGATCTGGGAGGTGCAGAATAATGAAAAAATATATCATTATCGGCGCCTCTGCGGCAGGTCTTGCCTGCGCCGAACAAATAAGGAAAGAGGACTCAGAAGGCAGTATTACCGTTCTTACAAGGGAAGCTTATCTTCCTTACAGCAGACCGTCAATCAGCTATTATCTCAAGGGCGCAGTAAAAGAAAACGATATGTATCTGCGTTCGCCGAATTACTATAAAGAAAAAGGAATTGATATAGTTACAAACGCACCTGTAAGGTCAATAGACAAAAAGAACAAAACGGTTAAAGCGGGCAGAAAAGCATATTCCTACGATAAGCTTTGTATATGCACGGGCTCTAAGCCGTTTGTTCCACCGATAAAAAATATAAACGGAAAGGTTAACGCATTTACCTTTCTCGATCTGGCCTCTGCAAAGGCAGTTAAGACAAAAGCAAATAACAATACGAAAGCTGTTGTTATCGGTGCCGGTCTTATCGGAATGAAGGCCGCCGAGGGACTTTCAAAAATCTGTAAAAGCGTAGATGTTGTTGAGCTTTCGCCGAGAATACTTCCGTCTATACTTGATGAAAAATCAGCCCGAAGCGTAAAGAAGTATATTGAAGAAAACGGTCATATTGTTTTTCATCTCGGAGACACCGTTACCGAAGCGAAAAGCAATGCAAACAGAATAACCTCCGTTATTCTTAGAAGCGGAAAAGAGCTTGAATGCGATATGCTTGTGCTTGCAGTCGGCGTGCGTCCCGAAACAGAGCTTGCCGAACAGGCAGGTCTTAAAGTCGAAAGAGGTATTATTACAGATTCCGAAACAATGCAGACAAGCGACAAAAGCATTTATGCCGCAGGCGACTGCACCGTCAGCGTGGATATGCTTGACGGCAGCAAAAGAGTTATTGCCCTTTATCCGAATGCGGTTTATCAGGGAACGGCGGCGGGTTCGCAAATGGCGGGCGGAGATATAAAGCTCGACGGAGCATATTCCGTAAACGCCATTGACTTTTACGGACTGCGAATATGCACCTGCGGACTTATCAATGCCGTAGGCGAACAGTATTCTGACAGAACAGTCAGAAGCGGTGACAAGTATAAACGGCTGATATTTGAAAATAACCATCTTGTCGGCTTTGTTCTTATAAATGCAAGTGAAAACGCAGGTATATACACAAGCATTATCGAAAACAAAACCGATTTGTCTGAAATCAAAACGGATATTTTTGACACGCCTTCTCTTTTTATGTTTGACAAGTCAGAAAGAGAAAAACGCCTGAAAGGAGATATTGCATGAACGTTATTGCAGGACTTCGCAGATATGCAGAGGTAAACGGTGATATAAAGACAAAGCTTCTTTCACAGAATAAGGTTACCGTTGAGGATGTAAACGGTCAGCGCTATCTCGGTTGCGCGCTTGACTGCGGAAAAACCATTGAAATACACGGTACGGCGGGGAATGACCTTGCCTGCTACCTCAACGGAGGAAAAATCCTGCTGTACGGAAACGGTCAGGATGCCGTCGGCAATACAATGGGCGGCGGGCAGATTATCATTCACGGTCATTCGGGTGACGCACTCGGTTACGGTATGCGTGACGGAGAGATTTATATACGTGACAATGTATGCTGCAGAGGCGGTATTCATATGAAGGAATTCCGCAGTATGAAGCCCGTTCTTGTTATCGGTCAGAATGCAGGTTCTTTCCTCGGCGAGTATATGGCAGGCGGGACTATTATTCTGCTCGGTCTTAATATGAAACGTGGCGAAAAGCTTTTCGGTACACATTGCGCAAGCGGTATGCACGGAGGAAAAATCTATGTAAGAGGCGCTTTCCCGAAAGAAAATCTTTCGCCGAATATTAAAATAAGCTCTCTTACCGACGAGGATAAAAAAGAGCTTGATAAATATGTCAAAAACTACTGCAAATACTTCGGTCAGGACTATGAAGCGGTAATGAGCAAGCCCTTCAAAAAGCTTACTCCGGTTACCTCAAGACCGTATGCAAATCTCTATACATCCAACTGACAGGAGGCAATATGTTTAACCTGTTACACGAAGAATGCGGAGTATTCGGAATATTCAGTAAAAACTCCTCTGACTTGCCGTCACTTACTTATTATGCGCTTTTTGCTCTCCAGCACAGAGGGCAGGAAAGCGCAGGAATTGCAATAAATGATGACGGCGTATTCCGCTATGTCAAGGGCGAAGGACTTGTCAGCGAGGTCTTTACAAGGGAAAAACTGAATTCTCTGGGCAACGGCAATATTGCAGTCGGGCATGTACGCTATGCAACGACGGGCGGTAAAATGCTTCAGAATATTCAGCCGCTTCTTGTTAACCATCACAACGGAAGAATGGCTCTGTGTCATAACGGCAATCTTTCAAATTCATTTGAATTGAGAAGAATGCTTGAAGAAAGCGGTTCGCTGTTTCACACGACTACCGACACCGAGGTTATTTCATACATCATAGTTCAGCAAAGACTTGTTACGGGTTCGATTGAGAGCGCAGTCAGCGCAGCCATGGAGATAATAGAAGGCGCTTACTCACTCGTAATAAGCTCTCCGCAAAAGCTGATTGCTGCGCGTGATCCTCATGGCTTCCGACCGCTCTGCTATGGAGTAACAGACGACGGCTCCGTGGTTTTCGCTTCGGAGTCCTGTGCGCTTGACGCAGTCGGCGCAAAGCTTGTCAGGGATTTGAAACCCGGTGAAATTGCAATTGTTGACTGTGACGGAATACATTTTGATGACTCTCATTGCAAGCTTTGTCCGAAACGCTTCTGTGTTTTTGAGTATATCTATTTTGCCCGTCCCGACTCGGTAATTGACGGCGCATCCGTAAGTGTTTGCAGGCAAAGAGCAGGGCGGTTTCTCGCAAAGGAACATCCGGTTGACGCTGATATCGTCATCGGCGTACCCGATTCAGGACTTGAAGCGGCAATCGGTTATTCGCACGAATCGGGCATTCCCTATGCAATCGGATTTACAAAAAACAAATATATCGCACGAACTTTTATTTCTCCCGGACAGGATTCCCGTGAACAGGGCGTCGGAATAAAGCTCAATCCCATTCGTGAAGTTGTAAAGGATAAGCGTGTGGTGCTTATAGATGATTCAATCGTAAGGGGTACAACCTGCCGGCATATTGCCAATCTGCTCTGGCAGGCAGGTGCGAAGGAAATACATATGCGTGTCAGCGCCCCGCCCTTTATAGCTCCCTGCTATTACGGAACCGATATTGACAGCGCAGATGTGCTTATTGCGAATAAAATGAAAACTGAGGAAATCGCCGGTGAAATCGGTGTAACCTCTTTGGGTTATCTGAGCATTGAAAATGTTAAACATCTTGCCGGCGAGGACACGGGCTTCTGTACCGCCTGCTTCGGCGGAGAATACCCGACATCAATTCCCGATGAAACGGCAAAGGACCGCTTTGAAACCAAAATCAGCGAAAAATAACATATTTTTTTATTAACCCACAACGGAAGCGGCGGGCTTCGTCAACACCTGTCGGTTCCGCTCTGAACTCCTGGAGGTGGGAGGTGCTCTCCTTGTTCAAAAGACAGGGAGAGCATTTTTTCGTGGTGAATTATACTATCAACGGTCACGGAGATTGTTTTATCAGCAGATATCTCTTGTAATAAGGCAAATGCGGTTTGAGGTATAATCCGCAAGCCATAATTGAGAATGCAGACAAGAGTGATAATGTAATCAACTTCCCGGCATAAAACACACAGCCACCGAGCAACATCGGTGGCTGTACTTTTCTTGTGTTGTATGGTATAATGAACCCGACAAATCGGGATTTAACGAGGTGATGATATGAAAGACGGAAAAATGCCAAATCCGAACACAATTTATCCTATTGCGGGATATGACAAGGAAATCTATGTTAAACCGACAATTACAAACCCAAATATCATTGTTGGTGATTTTACCTATATTGCCGATTCTGAATTTGAAAGCCATGTTACACACCTGTACGAATGGAACGGTGACAAACTGATTATCGGCAAATTCTGTCAGATTGCTTCGGGTGTTGAATTTGTAATGAATGGTGCG
>JAEEUJ010000134.1 GCA_016290515.1 Clostridiaceae bacterium | reverse complement strand
AGAAAATCTTTTTGCCGCTTTCGTCCTTTATAACAACCTTGTAATCGTGAACGATATAGCCTTCAGCCGCTCTGGCCTCGTCAAATGAAATTACCCATTCGCCGGCGTCGTTTTTGAACGCTCTCGCCTTGGTATCGGGCTCAAAGACCGGCGCTGCGTCGTGCGCCTTCATATTTTTGAAGGTGTAGGGGAATTCGGACTTTTCGTTTACGTTGTCAATGTAGTAGTCGCAGAAATACGTGTCGGACAGAAGGTCGTAACCGCGAATTCTTACGCTGCCGTCGTTGTCGGCCTCGACAACGCAGACCTGAGCGGCGTCCTCATAGCCGTCGGGATGCTGTCCTACGATATAATTGTTGTCGAGCTCGAACCTTGCCATTGCGCCGCAGCCGACAGCGGTATATGAAGCCTGATTTATGCTTCTCGGGTCGTTGAGCGGGAAATGCGAATGACCCGAGAAATCGACTATATTCGTATGACCGTTGAGCACTACGTTAATCTGCGGGTCGCCCCAGACAGTACTTCCGTAAACCGTACCGAACGGATGCGGATGCTGGAATACGAATATCGGCTTGCCGTCAGCCTTTGCCTCTGCGTCTTTAATGGATTTTGAAAGCCATTTCAGGCTTCCCGGCGTAAAGGTCCATTCCGTAAGTGAACGCTCACCCGAAAAGGCGATGAGTGAAAATCCGTTTATATCGTAAACGCCGTTGGGCTCATAGCCGAAGGTGTCCTTAAAGATATCGTAATAATCGTCTTGCTTGAATTCGTGATTGCCGTGAATCGTGATGCAGGGTGTTTCCTCTCTGACGTGCGCGTCGAGAGTTTCCTTATATGCGGCGTAGTCGTTGCCGCCGCCGATGCTTGAAATATCGCCCAGGCAGACAAACGCGTCAACACCCTTGTAGGTTTCGTCATTGTCGAACAGTTCATACGAGGTGTCAATCGCGTCCGCAACATTGTCGTTTTCGTTGTGAGTATCGGTGAAAACAACCAGACGAACCGTCGGCGTGAAGTCGGCAGGCGTTTCGGGAAGCATATTGTAAACGTTTCCGCGCGAGCGCTGAACCGCGCCCCATATCAGCGTGATTATACACAGCACCGCAAGAAATCCAACAATTGCCGCAAGCGTTATACCGATGATTTTGCCTGTTTTTTTCAATGCTTTTTTCATAGTTTTCCCCCCTGATTTTGCAATTTTCACATATTTAATTCTATCACAGTTTGAAGTTTTTTCAACTTCCATTTTTCTTTTGCTATTGATAAATGTCAAAAAATTATTATAATAAAGGGGTAAACGGAAAACCCAAAGCTGATACAAGGTGATGAAAATGAAGTATTATCTTGCAATTGATATCGGTGCTTCAAGCGGAAGGCACATACTCGGATGCGTTGAACACGGGAAGCTGAAGCTTGAGGAGATATACCGATTCGAAGATTATCTTCTCAATAAGAACGGCTCTCTTGAATGGGATATCGAAAAGCTCGTCGCAGAGGTTAAGGCGGGTATTGCAAAATGCGCACAGCTCGGCAAAATTCCCGAAACAATCGCTATTGACACCTGGGGAGTTGACTACGTTCTGCTCGACGGTGACAGACGGGAAATTCTGCCCTGCGTTGCTTACCGCGATCCGAGAACTTCGCTCATTCAGGAGGAATTCTCCCAAATCATTACTCAGAGAGAGCTGTATGCGAAAACGGGCATACAGAAGGCTGAGTTCAACACCGTCTATCAGCTTTACTGTGATAAGAAAAGCGATAAGCTTGACGGGGCTGAGTACTTCCTGATGATGCCCGATTATCTTGCGTTTAAGCTTACGGGCGTTATAAAAAATGAATACACAGACGCCACAACGACAAATCTCGTGAATGCCGAAACCAAAACATGGGATTTTGATATCATAGATAAGATCGGCATAAAGCGGGAAATATTCAGCGATATTTCGCTGCCCTGCACCGAGGTCGGACCGCTTGACGGCTTCGACTTTGAAAGTACGGTTGTTCTTGCGCCGACTCACGACACGGCAAGCGCGGTTGCCGCCTGCTCGGTGGGAGATAACGGCGTTTACATTTCATCGGGCACGTGGAGCTTAATCGGTACGGAAAACTTGCAGCCCGTTTTGACCGATGAAGCCCTTGAAGCGAATTTCACCAACGAGGGCGGAATCAATTACCGCTTCCGTTTTCTGAAAAACATAATGGGTATGTGGCTGCTGCAGAATATACGTAAAAATCTCGGCAAGCGCTATTCCTATGACGAGATGATGAATATGGCGAAGGCTTGCGGAGAGTTTAAGATAATCGATCCCAATTCACCGCTTTTCACCGCACCCGACAATATGCTTGACGCCATACGGACCTATCTCGGCGACGCGGAGCTTTGTGACGAAGCGGCTATCAATTCCGTCTATCATTCGCTCGCAAGAACTTATGCGGACGTTGTAAAGGACATTGAAAGAATAAGCGGCAAAACGGTTAATGTGATTAATATTGTCGGCGGCGGCAGTAAGGACAGCTATCTCAACGAGCTGACCGCAGAGTATACGGGCAAGCGTGTGCTTGCAGGTCCCGTTGAAGCCACCGCTACGGGCAATCTTATATCTCAGCTTCTGTATTCGGGCGAGGTCGCATCGCTCGAAGCGGCGAGAGAGCTTGTAAAAGAATCATTTGATACTTCGGAGGTAAAATGATGTCATATTCGGATGCTAAGATAATTTATGCCGATTTCGGTGTCGATACCGATAAGGCGCTCGAAGCTCTTAAAAACGTTTCCGTGTCGCTTCACTGCTGGCAGGGCGACGACGTTAGAGGTTTTGATACCGATCCGTCGAAGCCGCTTACGGGCGGTATTCAGACCACGGGCAACTATCCCGGAAGAGCGAGAACTCCAGAGGAATTAATGGCGGATATTGACGAGGTCTTAAAGCTCGTTCCCGGTAAAATCAAAATGAATCTGCACGCCTCATACGCAATTTTCGATGAGGAAAATCCGTGGGTTGACCGAGACAAACTGGAGCCGAAGCACTTTAAGAAATGGGTTGATTTCTGCAAGGCGAGGGGACTCGGCTGTGACTTTAACCCGACCTTCTTTTCGCATCCGAAATGCGACCCGCTGACGCTCTCTTCTCCGAATGAGGAAACGAGAAAATTCTGGATTGAGCACGGCAAGGCGAGCATCAGAATTTCGCAGTATCTTGCCGAGGAATTAGGTCAGCCCTGCGTTATGAATATCTGGACGGGCGACGGCTTCAAGGATATCCCCGCAGACCGCATCGGACCGAGAGTGAGATATAAGGAAGCGATTGACGAAATTTTGTCCGAGCCTTATGATTTTAAGCTTGTAAAGCCGTGTATCGAGAGCAAGGTTTTCGGCATAGGCGTTGAAGCGTACACCGTCGGTTCGGCGGAATTTGCTTTAAGCTACGCGGCGGCCAATACGGATAAATGTATTCCGCTTATGGACAACGGTCACTATCACCCGACCGAAGTCGTTTCCGACAAGATCTCTTCTCTCCTTAACTTTTTCCCGAAAATCGCGCTTCATATAACCAGAGGCGTCAGATGGGACTCCGACCACGTCGTAAGATTTGACGATGAAACACGTGAAATAGCAAAGGAAATCGTTGCAGGCGGAAACGTGGACAACATTCTGATAGCGCTGGATTACTTCGACGCCTCAATAAACAGGACTGCCGCGTGGATAATGGGAATAGAAAACCTTCAGAAAGCACTGCTTGAGGCCCTCCTCACCCCGCACGAAGAAATGAAAAAACTTCAGAACGAAGACAGATTTACCGAACTGTTCGCACTTCAGGAAAAAATGAAGTTAATGCCTCTAGGCGCTGTTTACGAAGAATTCCTGCGTTCTGAAGGAAAACCCCTGGATTATATAACAGAAATATTGAAATATGAAAAGGACGTTCTCTTTAAGAGATAACGGTAGAAACCGAAATGAAAGTAATTGATTCTGATTTTGTTAAAAAATTCATTAAACTCGCCGACGACGGAAACAAAATGGGCTGGCATGAAAGAAACGGCGGAAATCTTTCCTACAGGATTCCGGAAGAAGAAATCGCCCCGTTCCACAGCAAGCTCAACTATTCCGGAGAATGGATCGACATAGGAACGTCTGTACCGGAACTCGGCGGAATGCATTTTATAGTTTCCGGCTCCGGTAAATATATGAGCAATATGCTTGCAGATCCGGAAAATAACTGCGCTATAATAGAGCTTTCGGGAGAAGGAAGAAAATACCGAATTCTCTGGGGACTCAAATCAGGAGGAAGACCCACTTCAGAGCTTCCGACCCATCTTATGAATCACGAAGTAAAAATGGTAGCTACAGGCGGAGAACACAGGGTGATATATCACTGCCATCCGGCGAATCTTATCGCAATGACCTTCATTCTTCCTCTCGAAGATAAAATATTCACACACGAGCTCTGGGAAATGATGACCGAGTGCCCGATTATTTTTCCGAACGGGCTCGGCGTAGTAAAATGGATGGTTCCCGGCGGCCGTGATATCGCCGTAGTCACGTCTGAAAAAATGAAAAAATACGACGCAGTTATCTGGGCACATCACGGATTGTTCTGCTCTGCCCCGGATTTTGACCTCGCTTTCGGACTTGCTCACACTATCGAAAAAGCCGCCGAGATATTCATCAAGGTCCGCTCCGTTACCGATACAAAACGTCAGACTATCACCGATCCGGATTTTCTGAAGCTTGCTGAAGCATTCAAGATCAAACTCAACAATGACTTCATAGACCTTCCGACACTTGACATGTAAAAACTTATAGTTTATAATAAGTTATTCTAGAATAAAAGGATTTTTATGAAAAGATTTTTTTCCTTAATACTTCTTGTGACGCTCGTTATTTCGCTTGTTTCCTGCGCATGCGACAAAATAGACAACCGTCCGCTTCCCGGTACAACTGCAAACACTGTATCTACAGATAATCCGGACAGCAAATCAACAGCGTCCACAAACGCTGCCGCTCCGAAGACGGACGTTCCTCCGACTACAGACGAAAAGCCTCCCGTATCTTCTACCGAGGCTAAAGATAAAACGGACG
>JAEEUJ010000133.1 GCA_016290515.1 Clostridiaceae bacterium | reverse complement strand
CACGATTTTCACGGTGGGGTGGTGCAATTTTTATATATGCACATTTAAAATTAGCTGACCGTGTGATAGAATAGAATAAAGAAAAAGGAGGTTATTAAAATGAAGTTTTACATCTGCAAGCATTGCGGAAATATTGTCGCAATGGTAAAGGAAAGCGGAGCGCCTATCAGCTGCTGCGGTGAAAAGATGAGCGAGATTATCCCCGGCACGACCGACGCCGCCGTTGAAAAGCACGTTCCGGTTATTGAAGTTAACGGCAACATAGTTACTGTTACTGTCGGCGAAGTTATTCATCCCATGATACCCGAACACTATATCGAATGGATAGCAATCAGCACCAACAAGGGCAATCAGAGGAAACAGCTCAAGCCCGGCGAAGAGCCCAAGGCGTGCTTTGCGCTTTGCGAAGGAGAACAGGTTGAAGCGGCTTATGCCTATTGCAATCTGCACAGCCTTTGGAAAGCGTAAAATCAAAATGAACAGTAAAGGGACTGCGAAGCAGTCCCTTTCGTTTTTTCTTTCAGTATTCCTCTTCAAGAATTATGTTCCAAACGTATTCCTTATCCATTTTAATATCTCCTATTTATTCCGAAAGCATTTTGGTAAACTGGCTTTCAGTTATTATTTTTACTCCGTTTGCAAGCGCTGTCGAGAGTTTTTTTGCACCGGGCGCTTCACCGACAATCAGATAAGAGGTTTTACCGCTCACCGATTCGGTCGGTACAGCACCGAGAAGCTTGAGAAGTTCCGTGATTTCCTGACGGCTCATTCCGTTCACCGTTCCCGTAACAACTACATTTTTGCCTGCAAAGGAATTGTCTCCCTCGCGGCACTGATTAGCAGTGTCGACAAAGGTCAGCTCCTTGAGAAGCGGTTTCCACAATCTTTGCTGAGCTTCATCGTTGTACCATTTTATTATATTATTGCTTAACGCCTGAGAAACGCCGGAAATGTGGAAGAAGCAGAAATCCTCTTTTACAGCCTTTTCAAATTCAGTCCAGGAGCCGTTGAAGTATTCGGAAATTTCTCTTGCGTTATTCGGTCCCATAAGCGGAATACCGACAGCAACAAGGAATTGGTAAAGACGGCATCTTCTGCTGCTTTCGGCAGCTTTGATAAGCCTGTCGCAACTCTCAAAACCGAAACCGGGAGTTGTAAGTATCTGCGCACGCTTTTCCTTGAGATGATAAAGATCGGCAAAAGTCTTTACAAAGCCGTAAGCCATAAGCTTTTCAAGCATAGTTGCCGTACAGCCGTCAATATTCATTGCATCCTTATCGCAGAAGCGGGCAATCCTCTGAGCATTTTTGGCTATACATTCCTCGTTTGGGCAGTAAAGATTTTTTACACCTGAGGAAGATGTTTTCGTTTCAAGTTTACTTCCGCAGCACGGACACAGCTCGGGCAGTTTGTATGTACCGCTTGCGGTCACGTTTTCGGCTACCTGCGGAATAATCATATTTGCCTTATATACTTTTATAGTGTCGCCGATGCCAAATTTATACTTTTCAAAATTACTCAGTGAATGAAGATCGGCACGCCTGACCTGTGCACCGTCAATATTGACGGGATCAAACAAGGCAATCAGAGCAACCGCTCCGCTTCGGGTAACGGACAGTTCAACGCCTCTGAAGGTTGTTTCGTAAAGTCCGTCCTCCCATTTGAGTGCAATCATACGGTTTTCGTGGTGAGCGGTTGCGCCGAGACTTCTGCCGAAAGCTAAATCATTGTACTCGGCAATAATTCCGTCAACCGGATAAGGACAGCTTTCGGGGTTGAAGGCGTCAATCGCTTCTCTTATTGCTTTTTCGCCCACACATGCCGCGACACAGTTATACTCCACGCAGGTAAAGCCATTGAGTGTAAGAAAGTCGAACTGCTCCTGCTTGGTTTTGCTTTTATCAAGAGGATATATTAATTCAAAAGCAAAAAAGTCCGTGTGTGAAAGAACGCCCTTATCGGGGCTAAGCGCTCTGACCGCACCTGCGGCAGTATTTCTCGGATGTCCCTGCGAGCCGCCCCGGCTGACGATACCGAAATCCGTCCAGGAAATTACACCTTCTCCCCTGACCTCAAAATCATCCTTGCACTTAACCTTTTTCGGGATATTGCGCATATACTTTACATTGGCGGTAACGTCCTCGCCGACAAGTCCGTTTTCACCTCTTGTAATCGCCTGCCTGAACTGACCGTCCGAATACCTCAGAACAAGCGTAAGGCCGTCAAGTTTTCGGGAAAGCATTATTTCATTATTTCCCGCAAAGCTGATTATATCGTCAACGGATTTAGTCTTTTTTGCGGAGAGCATCGGCTTTGTATGTCTGACCTGCTCAAGTCCTGCTTTGTTTGAGCCGCCGACCTTTTTCGTCGGTGAATTTGCAAAAACTATGCCCGTCTCCTTTTCAAGTGCAAGCAGCTCGTCAACCAGTGCATCGTACTCTCTGTCGGTTATCGAAGGATTGTCTTCACCGTAGTACTTTTTATCCGCTTCGGATATAGCAGAAATCAACTCTTTCATTCTTCCTATTTTATTAATACAAACCAAAACCAACTCCCCTTTCTTTCGTGCCCTATTATATCAGATTGCATGTACCGTTTCGGGTTCATGCTATTTCATTTTCTTATTCTTTTCAACAACTTCATCAAACCAGCCTTTGAGAATGTAATTCATAATACTCTCGTCGTAAGTGCAGTTTCCGGAAAGGCAATCGCTTTTAATGGCGACGCTGTCGTTTATCATCTGATATTCGCAATCGTTGATTGTAAATACGTCACCCCTTTTAAGCCCTGACTCATCTTCAATATCAAGAACCAATGTAGGTCTGATATGGCCCACTCTCGGGATATCCCACTTTGCCGGATCTTTATATACTTCTTGGTTTTTATAAATAAGAGTGTTATACAGCAACCACCAATACTGAGGAATGGGTTTAATTTCATCTTTATAAACTTCAAACCCTCTGAGATAGGGAAAAGATGCGCCGACAAGCATTATTTTGCCCTTCTCACCGTCGCTGTTTTCAAATGTCAGCGTGCAGCGTTTTTTATACCTTGTTCCATTCATTTCAAACAATCTGTTACCTGTTTTTTTGCTTTCCTTTTTTGAGATTTTGCTTTTGTATGCGTTGAGCGAAGCGACGAGTTCTCTCATTTCGTCCTCGTTCATGGTTTTGAGCAATTCCGTAATTTCCTCGTTTGAAATCTGCTTATTCATTTACTGTTCCTCCCTGATCTCGATTCTTACTGTTTTACCCCACGGTGGGGTAACTGCTTTATTGTTTATAATCCATAACACAGGAATTCCCTGCGTTTCGCTTTCGTCGGGAAACGGTGCATATCCGTCGGTAAGAATAATTATGCTTACGGGATTGAAATTACCGTTACTGTTTTCTCTTATATAATCAAAAATGCACTTGAAGCTTGTTCCGCCTCCGCCTTCGGGAATAATCACCCTGAATTCATCCTCGTCGGAGAACCTTTCCGGCTCGACAACCGCTGCGTCAAAGAATCCCAGCCAGCCTTCAAGTCTGCCGTTGAACTGATCAATAGCGCCCTTGATTTCCGAAAACGCCTGAGTAATCATTTTATCGGTCATTGAGCCCGAGGTATCAACCATAAAAAGAATACCCTTTACGCTTTCATCCTTTTCGTTATAGTCGGGCAAAAGAAACGCCGAATCCTGAAATCGGCGATCGGGAGGATTAAATGAATAATCGTTAATTTCCTCCTGAACAAAGTCGTTGAGCACCGTCCTCCAGTCGGTCTGCGGTTTCAGATATTCGTCAATCAACCTCTGTACGCCCAAGGGCACATTCCCGCAGCCCGACTCTCCGTTCTGTCCGTTGAAATCCCCGGCTATCTTTGTAGCTTCAATCATCCTCTGAAGCCAAACTTCCTTGGTTATATCAGCGCCTTCTTCTCCCGACTGTCCGACCTGCCAGAAGGTGTGATCGTCAAATCCGCCGTCGCTTCGGTCGGCTACGCCGCCGATTTCACTGTCATCGGGAGCCTGTTTTTCCGAATCGTTTCCGCTCTGTTCTCCGCTGTTTTCATTCTTCGTCAGCAGTATGTTGTAAACCTCTTCCGCGGTAAAAAGATATCCTTCTTTTCCGTCGGGTGTCAGATGCATACTTTCTCCGAATTCAGAAAGCGTTACAGACGACAGATTCATATTGCACGAATAAAGGATATTGGAATTGACAACTATGTCGCACGCCTCGTTGAACAAATCGAAATCATAATCTGCCGAGCCTCTGCCGCAGTGATTCAGAGCAACGTGCAACACCTCATGCATAAGCACGAATTCAAGCTCACTGTCAGACAGATGATTTATAAAGTCAGGACAGAAGGCTATTCTCTGAGAGTCCGTATATGCCGTTTCACACCCTTCATCAAGTGAAAACTTCATATGAAACAAAAGCACGGCGTAAAACGGCTGTTTTGTCATAAGCGACATTCTCGCACGTTGTAATCTTTTTATTATTTCACGCGTTTCTTTATTCAGCATATCCGTTCCTCATGCTTCCTTTTTCCGAGATGTATTTTCTGTATTCGGGTATGCTCATAAGGAAATCCCCCGAAGCCCTTTCAATACTCTGATAATTCTGAATAAGCAGCTGAGTAAAATCGGCTGGCAGGAGTCCGGCATAAGTGATCGAATTACCTATGTATTCATGATTGTCAACGTGCTCGCGGCAATAAGCGGTCATCGAAGAAACAAGTGCATACACCGCATCGGGACTCTTGGGCACTTCTCTAACTTTTCCTTCAAATATCGAGTCAATATCGGGAAGATCGGCATATACGTTGCACCAGCTCTGGAACTCAATCGCAACGCCAGAGCCGACAAGTCCGGCTATGAGAGGAAAAACATCCTTAACGTCTCCGTTTACACGGTTAAGAATATTGCTTACCATTTCCCATGAACGCGGTGTTGCAAATGCAAGATCGTCGTTGCCAGCTTCAAAACCGAACAGTCTGTCGTTTCTGAACGAAAGATAGCCGAGCACCTTCTTGTTGATACCGTTTTCAACCGCCCATCTTCTCCACGAGCGGAAGCTGCCCTCTATTTCAATGTGCATCAGTCGGTTTGCAAGCGCCTTAGGCATTTTGAAAGC
>JAEEUJ010000132.1 GCA_016290515.1 Clostridiaceae bacterium | reverse complement strand
AATTCCGCTGGCAATCTTCGGTACGATTATGATGGGCGCTAACCTTGTAGTTACCGCGGCAATCAACGCCACAATCCGTGACTACACACCCGAGGACAAGGCAGGTCTCTTCCAAGGCATAAGAATGTTCTTCTCGGTACTTCTGCCTATGGTTATCGGTCCCGCTATCGGAGCCGCCGTTATCAAGGGCTCAAACGAAACCTATATCGACGAATTCGGCGCAGTAAAACAGGTCCCCACACCTAACATTTTCCTGGGTGCTGCTGTTGTGTGCGTATTTGCCGTAATCCCGATTATTATCCTTATCAAAAAGCAGAAACAAAACAAAAAAGACTGAAAAATAATCAAAAGATAAGCCTGCGGTTTTCCGCAGGCTTTTTAATTATTAATTAATCGTCGACTATTATTTCAAGGATGCCTTCCTTCTTGGGTTTCGGCTTTTCCTTTTCGGCTTTTTCCATTTTCTGTTTAACCTCGGGATTTACATAATCCTTGAAGTATTCCGGCTTAACAACGCTGCTGTAAACAATGCTTCCGCATTCCCTGCAGATTGTGTGCTGAACGGGTGAACCGAACACACTTCCGCGTACATCGGTACTAACGTTTCCGCCATCGGTCTGATAACCGTAAACGAGTAAATCAGAGCCGCAATACGGGCATTCTTCAATAACAATTTTTTTCATATTATTCCTCCGTTCCCGGTGCCTTTTTCTTTGAAAGCATCACAACCGCAATAATGAACAGAATCACACCGCCTGCGGCAAACACAATGCCGAGCTTGGTGAATTTATTCATAGAAGGCTTTTGAGTGTTTTCAACAGTTGTTGCAATAACCTCCGTAGTCGGAGCCTCAGTGGTTGTTTCAGTTGTGGTTTCGGTCGTAGTTTCAGTAGTTGTTTCGGTGGTTGTTTCCTCGTTTCTTACCGTATTAATCTGATAGCGACGAGTTGAGCCGTCCTCGGCAGTAACGTTGATAAATGTCTTATTCTCACCGACGTCAAGGTTAAGATAACCTGAGGGAATGCTGACACGAGCACCTCTGTGATTAGCTAACGCAACGACTTCAAGACGTACTACCTCAAAAGGTACCGAAGCATTATAAGTGCGGGTTGAAGGGTTGAACTCAGGGTCGAGTACAACATCGAAGTTATCGCCGTTTTCTGTCTTACCTACAACAGTAAGCGATTTAAGAGTTGAGTCGTTTGAACGCTGTCTCTGCTGCTGTGTAGGCTGAGGTTGTTCGGGTTGGGGCTCGGGCTGAGGTTCAACCGGTTCCTGTGCAGGTTCGGTGGGAGCCTGAGTTTCAACCGGAGTCTCCGCGGGTGTGGTTTCGTCCCCCGGTTCTGCAAAAGCGGCGATTGATAAAACAAGCGTTAAGACAAGTATAATAGCCGTAAATAAATAGATTTTCCTGGACATAACAAATCTTCCTTAATAAGTTGTGAAAATATGATAGCATATTTGACATGAAAATGCAATAAAGCATTTATCAATCATGATTTTCGTGTTAATTAGCAAAAGACAGCCAAAAGGCTGCCTTTTGTTAATGGTGCTGGTGACCGGACTTGACAGCCTCGCTTCGCTCGCTGTCGCGGGCAACAATTTTATGTCCCTTTTGCTTCGCAAAAGACGGACGACCGGTTCAAGTCCTGATTTTTTTAAAAAAATTAATAACGGATAACCAAACGGCTATCCGTTATTAATGGTGCTGGTGACCGGACTTGAACCGGTACGGTATTGCTACCGAGGGATTTTAAGTCCCTTGCGTCTGCCGATTTCGCCACACCAGCATTTCAATTTGCTGGTTTATTATATATAAAAACGAACTTAAAGTCAATACAGCGAAATGAAAAAAATTAAGATTGTAAGCTTATCAGTTTGTCAATGTAAAATAAATCAAATCCGTCGTATGCGCCATCATAATCATAGTCGGCAACAATAGACTGAAGAGGGTTAAAAGAAGTATCCGAATATAAATTTTCTCTGAGCATATTATAGTCGGCAATCGTGAATTCGCCGTCGTCGTTTATGTCGCCGAAGTTATGAATACTGCAGTTTGGTTTACTTTTCAGACTGTCAACCGACGAACCTGCATAACCGACAATCTGAGCGTCATTGCAGTAATCAAACGCGGTCTGACCGATAATAGTAACGCTTGACGGTATAATAACGTAACGAAGCATATTACAGCCCGAAAAAGCACCGTATCCTATCTCGTTAACGCTGTCAGAAACAAACAAATCACCCGTTTTTCCCGAAGGGGCGCAGATAAGCTTATTGCCGTCCTTACTGTAAATACAGCCGTCAATGCTGACATAATTCGGATTAGTACTGTTAACAAGAAAATCCTGAACACTTGAAAAAACATAAAAAGCCGAGGACAGTGAGCACATAGCCTCCCTGTTGAGCGTATTAGGATAATCGTCATTAGTTTTTATAACATACGAGTCGGGAATAATAATCGTTGTCAGCTTTTCGGATGCGCCTGAATACGATGTCCTGCCAAATGCCATTTCGTCAATGATTTTAACACCATCCGGTATTTCGAATACACTGCACTCTCTCGACGGCGGATATGCAACAAGACGCTTCATATCGGAAGTATATAACACCCCGTCAACTGCGTTAAAGTACGTATTCCCCTCAGCCACATTAAATGAAGACAGCGTCTGGTTTGCAAAATCATAGAAAACATGTGAAGCGTGATTATAATAAGTTTCGGGAGCTGCAGAGGGCGTAGCCGAATAGGCATCAACCTCATAAGCAGTATCGCCGCCTATCGTCTCAACCGTAGAGGGAATGACAAGCTCTGTATTGGTAAACCCGAAACAGTGGTTGAACGCGCCGTCGCCGATATGCTTAAGCCCTTCGTTAAGCACAAGTTCACCGCTTAAGGAACTGCAGTTTTCAAAGCAGTATGCCCCGATACTCTCAAGCGAAGCGGGAAACGAAAGTGTTCCGGCGAAATGAGAGCAGTTGACAAACGCAAATGCTCCGATCCTCTGCAAGGACGAACCGAGCGTAAGGGTTCCGTTTAAGTTGTTACAGTTATAAAACGCGTAGTTTCCGATTTCACGAACCAAATCGGGAATTACAAGATTTCCCGTTAATTCGTGACAGCCGCTGAAGGCTCGTTCACCTATTTTTCTGAGTTTTGAAGGAAATACAAGAGACGTCAGACCTGTCTTTCTGAAAGAGTGTGCTCCTACGGTTACTACTGTTTGTGAAAACTCAACCGTTTCAAGATTGGAGCACTCAAAACAAAAGTATTCACCGGTACTTACGACTCCGTCACAGATTATAACCTTTTTTAGTGTATCCGCATGTTCATAAGCGGGATTATAGGTATAGTTCTCATCATAGGGACTGACCCAGTCTCTCATTGTACCGAGTCCCTTTTCACCGTTTTTGAATACTGTCAACTCGGTATAATCGTCATTAAAAAGAGCTATAACAGTTTTAGGCTGGGTTTTACCGATATAAAACGAGTGTATTCCGTCCGCAACAAACTCCGTCGCAGCAGAATACAGTACGCAAAAGCCCATAGAAAACGTTAAAAGTATCAGGACCAGAAAAAGCGATATTAACTTTTCGGTGATACTCTGTTTCATCGGAATTTAATCCTTATGCTTTTCTTCAATACTCAGCTTAATCTTATCCCAGCTTTCACCGTGAAGAGGATACCATTTAAGCGAAATTGCAGTAATAATAAGCAGAAGCGCGGGAATTGCCATCCACGCAACGAGTATCCCCTGCTTTGCAAGTTCGGTCTGATTTCCGACAGCGGTGTTGCTGTAACCGAAGGCTGCAATTATCTTTATAAACGCTGCATTTGCAAGGCTTATGGCAGGCTTGGTTATAAAGCTGTTAACGCCTGCATACATACCCTCACGGCGCTGACCGCATTTGTATTCGTCATAGTCAATAACGTCGCCGTTCATAATCGGTACGAGATACATTCCGCCTGCAAAGCCGAGACCTGCAAGGAAAAATCCGATAATTGCAACTGCGAAAATCTTACCGAAGAATACAACGGCAGTTGCGCCCGAAGCAAAGAGTACACACATAATAAAGATGCACTTTCTGACGCCCCAGGGCTTAAGTCTGTTAAGCCAGATTATCATACCGAGAACTGCACCTAAACCGAGCGCGCCGTAGGACAGCGGCATAAGATTCGTACCGAATTCGTTGAAATAATAGTTAACGCCCATAAGCAGGTCGGTCTGAATAAATATAACCGAAAAGCTGAGCACTTCAAATATAACGAAGCTGATATTCTTAAAGCATAAAACTATGCTCTTGAAGATATTCATACTATCATCGGGCTCGGTTGTAACCTTCTCTTTGATAAAGAATGTAGAGAAGAATATAATCAGAAATGCCGCCACACCGAGAGCAAGGACAACTATATGGAACAGCGTCGCAGGTTCGCCGGGTTTGGGCTGAATTATCGGAACAACAACCAGCGGGAATGCAAGCGAAATTAGGCTGAAGCAGATTTTCCATATAAAGATATTGCTTCTTGCCTTGTTTGAAACCGCCATTGTATATGGCAAAACGTAAAGCGAGGTTGCAATAGCCGTGTAAAGCGTGTCAAAAAGGAACAGAGCGGCAATCAGCTGAATAAACATTGAAATCTGACTCTCACCGAACGGCCACTTGAACCAGGTTATTATAAAGAACAGCGAATAGAATATCGCGCCGTATCTTATATAAGGCAGACGTCTGCCGATTTTTGACTTGGTCTTATCGGAAATAAAGCCGAACAGCGGATCATTAACCGCGTTCCAGATACCGAAAATAATCCAAGCTAGGCTTGCGTAGTTTTCATTCATGCCCCAGTAGGTTGTGAAGAAATACGTCAGCGCACCCGCCGTCATCAGCGAGTTGAGTACGCCGCACATACAGTCGGCAATACTAAGCCAGAACTTACTCCTGACCGGCACCTTTTCCTCAATATCAACTAATGCCGCAGTTGTGTTTTCACTCATTTATACCTCTCCTTTTTATGAACGTTTCCCGTTCTGAAAATTATACCGTCTTTTCTGTCGGGATATTGAGTAATCTTTGATATTTTTGCATTTTTCTTGTAAATCGAAAGTATCTCCTTACCCCATCCGATTACCTGTTTTATATAGTCGCTTTCAAGCTTCGGTACACGGTGTCCCC
>JAEEUJ010000013.1 GCA_016290515.1 Clostridiaceae bacterium | reverse complement strand
TAAATTCGACACACGTGAGGTTGACGGTATAACGCTGATAGTTTACGACTTTGTCATTATCGGCGAAAAAGCGAACTTCAAAAACGTGTTTATCAATTCCTTCACTCAGTCGGCGTCGATTGTAAGAACAGTCTGGCTGAGTCTGTTTGACATAATAACGGGCAGGTACGGCATGTCCGAGCTTGCCGGTCCCGTCGGCACGGTCGATATTATTGCCGACGTTACTCAGGAGGCGGCAAAGCAGCACAACTTCGACAACCTTCTGTTCATAATGGCGCTTATCACTATAAATATAGGCGTTGCCAATCTTCTGCCCCTGCCTGCGCTTGACGGCGGAAGACTGATTTTCCTTATCCTTGAGGGAATCAGACGCAAAAAGATTAATCCGAAATATGAGGGTTACGTTCACGCGGCGGGATTCGCGCTGCTCATACTGCTTATGCTGTTCGTAACCTATAACGATATAGTCAGAATCATTCAGCAGCACTGAGGACGTTTATATGATTGAGAGAAGAAAATCGAAAAAGGTATATGCGGGTAACGTCGCGATAGGCGGAGACTCGAAAATAACCGTACAGTCTATGCTCAACGTACCCGCCGAGAACGTAGAGGGTAACGTTAAGCAGGCAATAGAGCTTGAAAAAGCGGGTTGTGAAATAATACGCCTTACCGTTCCGAACAAGGAGGCGGTGAAGACGCTTTATGCGGTCAAGAACGCCGTTAAAATTCCCGTCGTAGCCGATATACATTTCGACTACAAATGCGCACTTGAGAGCGTTGAGGCGGGAGTTGATAAAATCCGTATCAATCCCGGTAACATAGGCTCGGACGACCGTATCAAGGCCGTTGCTGACGCCTGTAAGCTACATAATATACCGATAAGAATCGGTGTCAACTCAGGCTCGCTGGAAAAAGATTTGCTTGCAAAGTACGGCTCTGTCACGCCCGAGGCGCTTTGCGAGAGCGCGCTGAGGCACGCTTCGCTTCTTGAAAAGTTTGACTTTGACGATATAGTAATCTCGATAAAGTCGTCGAATGTACAGACTATGACGGCGGCTTACAGACTCATAGCCGACAAGTGCAGTTATCCGCTTCACCTCGGTGTTACCGAAGCAGGCACGCACCGTATGGGTATGATAAAATCCGCGGCGGGCATAGGCGCGCTGCTGCTTGACGGTATAGGCGATACAATCCGTGTTTCGCTGACCGCCGACCCCGTATCTGAGATTGCGGCGGGCTTCGATATACTCAAGGCGGTCGGTATCAAAACCGACTGTCCGCAGATTGTTTCCTGCCCGACATGCGGCAGGACGAAAATTGACCTTATCGGTCTTGCCGAAAAGGTCGAAGCGGCGCTCGCAAACTGCAATAAGCCTATCAAGGTTGCGGTTATGGGCTGTGTAGTAAACGGACCCGGCGAAGCCAAAGAAGCCGACATAGGCGTAGCCGGCGGCGACGGCTGCGGAATGCTTTTTAAGCACGGCGAGGTCTTAAGAAAAGTTGACGAAAAAGATATAGTAGAAGAATTGTTAAAGGAGATAGAATCCCTGTAAGGGAATTGGGATATGGCATTATTTTACGATTTGTTCAAGGATTTGCGGCAGGCTCTCGCGCCTTATGACAGAGCGCTTGAAAACGCCGAAATAATTTCGTGTACCCCCGATCTGCAGGCTTCAACGCTTACGTCGGAGGTGCGCTTTAATATACTCTTGAAGGAAGAAACACTCGACACTATTGCAAAAATCATAGACGATAAATATCAGCTTGAGAGCGCGGTGATAGAGCCGAGGTTTAATAAAAATCTGCTTTCCAACAAGTATGACTCGCAGCTGGTTGAAATTCTTAAGAGAAGAATTGTCGTTGCCAACGGCTATCTTAACGGCTGCGAATTCTGTTACGGTGAAGATTTCTCGACTCTGGAGGTTAAACTTGCGGGCGGCGGCAGGGAAGTGCTCTGCCAGAATAACTGCGAGAAAATCCTCGAAAGGGTTATCAGCGAGCGCTTCGGTGTTGAGCTGAAAGTCAGCATATCTCAGCCTGCCCAGACCGAGAAGCCTTCGCTTGAGGAAATACAGCAGCAGATTGACCGTGAAATACAGACCCGCGAAATCAAGAAGACTGAGGTTACCGCGAGCGTTATCGAGGAAGGTATACCCTATTATACCGATAGCCTTCGCGTTATTTACGGAAACAAGGTTAAGGGCAGACCGGTCGAAATGTCGGAGATTAAGGATGACGACGACCGCGTTACCGTCTGGGGTAAGATTTTCAGCGTCGATGCCAAGCCCACCAGGAACGGCGACAACTACCGCATTATATTCAAGCTGACCGACTACACGAGCTCACAGACCTGCTCGATTTTTGAAAAATCGGTTTATGTAAACGAGTTGCTTGACAAGCTTACCGTCGGTTCTCACGTATTGCTTTCGGGCGGCAGGGATTACGACAGCTTCAGAGGAGAGATGGTAATACGCCCGAGAAGCATTTGTCTTGTCACACCTATCGAAAAGACCGACGACGAGCCCGAAAAGAGAGTGGAATTACACCTTCATACCAATATGTCTCAGCTGGACGCCGTTACCCCGCCCGCCGAGTTGGTAAAACGTGCAATCAAATGGGGACACAAGGCTATTGCCATCACGGACCACGGCTGCGTTCAGGGCTTCCCCGATGCCTGTGAGGCTGCAGGCGGTAAGATAAAAATTATCTACGGAGTAGAAGCATACTTTGTTGACGATATAAGCGAGCCCGAAATTCCGCTTGAATCCAAGCCGTATTTTCACCAGATTATACTTGTCAAGAATAATGTAGGACTTAAAAATCTGTATAAACTCGTTTCCATGTCCAACATCAAGTATTTCCACTATAAGCCGAGGATTCCGAAGTCCGAACTTATCAAGCATCGCGAGGGTCTTATCATAGGCTCAGCCTGCGAGGCCGGCGAGCTTTACAGAGCCATAGTTGAGGAAAAGAGCGAGAAGGAGATACTTGATATAGCTTCGTTCTACGATTATATCGAGCTTCAGCCCGTGGGCAATAACCAGTTTATGGTACGCGCACATTCCGATCCCATGTCCAAGAATCCCGAAAAGGACAAGCGTTACGATAAGATTAAGAATCTTGATGATATACGCGATATTAACCGTAAGGTTGTCGCGGTTGCCGATACGCTCGGCAAGCCCGTTGTAGCTACGGGCGACGTGCATTTTCTTGACCCCGAGGACGCGCAGTACAGAGCCATCATTATGCATCAGCAGGGCTATCCCGACGCCGATAATCAGGCACCGCTGTACTTCAAGACTACGCGCGAGATGTTAGATGAATTCTCGTATCTCGGCGAGGATACCGCAAGAGAAATCGTTATTACAAATCCGAATAAGATTGCCGATAAAATTGAGATTATGCGTCCCTTCCCGAAGGGTACGTATCAGCCGTCCATCGAAGGCAGTGAGGAACAGCTTCGTAAAATCTGCTGGGACAAGGCAAAGGAATGGTACGAAAAGGACGGCAAAGTTCCCGAGCTTGTTGAGAAACGGCTTAACAGAGAGCTTGACTCGATTATCGCAAACGGCTACGCCGTACTTTACATAATCGCACAGAGACTGGTATGGGACTCAGAGGAGCATGGCTATCATGTCGGTTCGCGTGGCTCGGTCGGTTCGTCCTTCGTTGCTACAATGGCAGGCATTTCCGAGGTTAATCCCCTCGTTCCGCATTACCGCTGCCCGAAGTGCAACTATACCGAGTTCTTTGAAAACGGCGAATACGGTTCGGGATTTGACCTGCCGAAAAAGGCTTGTCCCGAATGCGGAACCGATCTCATAAGAGACGGTCACGAAATTCCGTTCGAGACCTTCCTGGGCTTCCACGGCGACAAGGCGCCCGATATCGACCTTAACTTCTCGGGTGAATATCAGGGCAAGGCACACCGTTATACTGAAGAACTGTTCGGAAAAACTCACGTTTTCAAGGCGGGTACTATCGCGTCTATCGCCGACAAAACGGCTTACGGATACGTCAAAAAATATCTTGAGGAAACTCAGTCCGAAGACGGCAAGACGCAGTCGCCTTCCGAGAATACGGATGCATATCCCGGGGAGGAAGACGAGCTTGTATTCAAGACTGAGAAAAAGCATATTCCCAAGGCTGAGGAGGACAGACTGACGCTCGGCTGCACCGGTATCAAGCGAACCACCGGTCAGCATCCCGGCGGTATGGTCGTCATTCCCGATAATTACGAGGTTTATGACTTTACTCCCGTTCAGTATCCTGCGGACAAAACCGAGTCCGATATGGAGACTACGCACTTTGATTTCAATTCGCTTCACGATACTATACTCAAGCTTGACGAGCTCGGTCACGATGTCCCGACGCTCTATAAGCATCTTGAGGATTTGACCGGCATCCCCGTTACCGAGGTTGATGTCTGCGACCCGAAGATTATAAAACTCTGTACCAGTCCCGAGCCCTTAGGCGTTACCGCCGAGGAAATCGACTGTCAGACCGGTACGCTGTCAATTCCCGAGATGGGCACTCCGTTCGTTCGGCAGATGCTTCTCGAGGCTCAGCCGAAGAGCTTTTCGGACATGCTTCAGGTATCGGGACTTTCACACGGTACGGATGTCTGGAACGGCAACGCTCAGGACTTGATAAAGGACGGCACCTGCACGATTTCTTCGGTTATAGGCACACGTGACAGTATTATGACCTACCTTATGCACGCGGGACTTGAGCCGAGTATGGCGTTCAAGATAATGGAGCTGACCCGTAAGGGTAAGGTTGCCAAGAACGGCTTCCCTGAGGGCGCCGAAGAGGCGATGCGCAAGTGCAACGTTCCCGAATGGTATATGGATTCCTGCCGTAAAATCAAATATATGTTCCCCAAGGCGCATGCGGCCGCCTACGTTTTTGCCGCCTTCCGTCTTGCGTGGTATAAGATATATAAGCCGCTTGAGTATTACACCGCTTTTTTGACGGTCCGCGGCGGCGACCTTGATGCGGCTACCATAGTCAAGGGCAGAAAGGCCGTTGTTCAGAAAATGAAGGACATTTCGTTCAAGATGCAGAACAAGTCCGCTACCGCCAAGGAAGAGGACCAGTTTACAGCCCTTCAGGTTGCCAACGAAATGATGGCGAGGGGAATTGAACTGCTTCCGATTGATATTTACAAGTCCAAAGCGAAGGAATATATTATTGAGGACGGTAAAATCAGGCTTCCGTTCAACGCACTTTCGGGTGTCGGCGACAGTGCCGCAGAGCCTATGGAGGCTGCGAGAAACGACGGCAAGGGCGAGTTCGTTTCCATAGAGGATTTCGCCGACAGAGCAAAAGCGGGCAAGACCGTTATAGAAGCGCTCAGAGATTGCGGAGCCTTCGGCGATTTGCCCGAAAGCTCGCAGCTTTCATTATTCTGAGGAAAGAGTGATAATATGAAAAACAAAAAGACGCAGAAAATTTTATGTGCAATACTTATCGCGGTTTTTGCCGTCGGTATGTTTCTGACGGGCTACAGTGCTTCAAAGCTTGCGTTTGAAAAACACATAAAAAGAACCTTCGTGCACGATTACGCAGTTGTTTCCCATCTTGAGGAAAACAGTGCCGGAGGCGATGATTACATAATCAGCTTTAACGTTGAGGGAAACCGATATGAAAAGGTGTACGGAAACGCTGACAGCAAGACTTATATCGGCGAAACGCTTGATTTGTACTACGAGCAGGGTAATCCCGAGAATTATTATATTTTCAGCGGCAATCTCAACAAATGGCTGCTTGCCGAGGGTATAATTCTTGCATTGGCAGCGCTTATTATTCTTGCCGTAATACTTATCCCCGTAATCGTTAAGCACAAGCTTATCAGGGGCAACAAATGGGCTATGTGTAAGGTCATAAAGCTGAAAAAGGACGGCAAAAGAACCGTGCGCATCTGTTGCGACAGTTCAAAATTCAAAAGCCGCAAGGGTAAGCCCTTTGTCAGCGCTTCTGTTAAAAAGTCAGCTCTTCCCGGTAACATTAAAGAAAGCTCGCTGACGGTTTATTACAGCGAGAAAAACCCGAATATCTATTTTGTTGATACTGATAAATTATCATAAAAGGGGAAATGTCTTATGCTTAAGGAGGCAATCGGTTTAATTCTGTATGCGCTTTTACTGCTGTTACTTATTTTTATTCTCATTACGGCAGTCAGAGCTCTGTTCTTTACGCCCAAAAAGAAAAAGGGTGAGAAGATTGAGCTTACCGACGAAAAGGTGGATACCGAGCGTTATCTCAGGAATTTAAGCGACGCTATCAAGATTAAAACTATTTCAAATTACGACCGCGACAAGGTTGACTGGTCGCAGTTTGATAAGTTCCACGCTTTTCTGGAAGAGCGTTACCCGCTTATACATAAGACTATGACCAAAACCGTGATAGGCGACGCGAGCCTTGTTTTCAAGTGGGAGGGTACCGACCCCTCGCTCGACGGTATTGCGCTTTTAGGCCATCAGGACGTTGTTCCCGTTGCCGAGGGCACCGAGAACGACTGGACTCATCCCGCTTTTGAGGGCTTCAATGACGGTGAGTTCATCTGGGGCAGAGGTGCGATGGATATGAAAAACCATCTTCTCGCCGTAATGGAGAGCGTCGAGCAGCTTATAGCCGACGGTTATGTGCCGAAGAGAACGGTTTATATCTGTCTCGGTCATAATGAAGAGGTTGTTGCCGCGCCCGACAACGGCGCAAAGCAGATTGCCGCCTACTTAAAGGAGCAGGGCGTGCATCTTGAAGCGGTTATCGACGAGGGCGGCGCAATATTGCCCGTTAACGTCAAGGGCGTTCTCAATACTCATCTTGCCGGCGTAGGCGTAGCCGAAAAGGGCAGCGTAAACTACGAGGTAAGCGTTTCCGCTAAGGGCGGTCATTCCTCACAGCCGCCAGAGCATACTGCGCTCGGCCATCTTGCAAACGTTATAAAGGACATAGAGGGACATCAGTTCAAGGCGAAGATGCCGAAGTTCGTTTACGAGCTTTTCATCGAAATCGGCCGCCGCTGTTCTTATCCCGTAAGACTTATAACCTGCAATCTGTGGCTTCTCAAGCCTCTTGTATTAAAGATAATGACTAAAATTCCGCCCGCGGCTTCGCTTATACGCACCTGTACGGCGGTAACAATGGCACAGGGCAGTCCGCAGTTCAACGTTCTCCCGCAGAAGGCGAGTATTACCGTAAACTTCCGCACTATGCCCGGCGTAACTATTGAGGACGTTGAAAAGCATATCAGAAAATCCGTAAGGAAAAAGGAAAAGATAGACGTTAACTTCCTCGTCGGTAAAGAGGCGTCCGTAGTCTCACCGACCGATTCAAGAGCATTCCGCACTATAAAGGAGCTCTGTGAAGCGGCTGACGACAAGTGCCTTGTCGCTCCCTTCCTTGTAATGGGCGGAACGGACTCCTATAACTACGAATGCGTTTGCGAAAACATCTACCGCTTTTCGCCGTTTGTCGCAAGCACCAAGCTGCTTCTTTGCACTCATGCGACCGACGAAAGATTACCTGTTTCGTCATGTGAAAACGCGCTTAAATTCTTCAAACGTTACGTAAAACAAATGACAGAGGACTGATACTATGAAGAAATTTATGGATAAGGATTTCCTGCTGACCACCAAAACGGCGAAGGAAATTTATAAAAAGGGCGCCGAGAAAACGCCGATTTTTGACTGGCACTGTCACCTTTCGCCGCAGGAGATTTATGAAAACAAAAAGCCGCGCGACATAGCGCAGCTGTGGCTTGGCGGCGACCATTACAAGTGGCGCGCCATGCGTTCCTTCGGCATAAGCGAGGAATATATCACGGGCAGAAAATCGGGACACGACAAGTTTATGAAGTTCGCCGAGATGATGCCCTATTGCATAGGCAATCCGCTTTATCACTGGACTCACCTTGAGCTTCAGCGTTATTTCGGTATTTACGAGCCGCTCAACGCGCAGACCGCGCAGAGTATATGGAACAAATGCAACGAACAGATCAGGGCGGGCGGTTTTTCGCCGCGTGAACTGATTGAAAAGTCCAACGTCGCATGCGTCTGCACGACCGACGACCCTGCCGATACGCTTGAATATCACAAGCTCTTGAAGGCGGACAAGTCCTTCAAGTGCAAGGTGCTGCCGGCTTTCCGTCCCGACAAGGCGCTCAATATAGACAAGGCGACCTTTATTCCGTGGCTTGCGGCTATGGAAAAGGCGGTTGGCAGAGAGATTGACAGCTTTGCTTCGCTTAAAGACGCTCTGGCTGAAAGAATAGAATTTTTTGACAAGATGGGCTGCTGCGCGTCGGACCACGCGTTTACTTATGTTCCGTATGCCGAGGCTAAACCGTCCGAGCTTGAAGCGATATTCAAAAAGGGCGTAAAGGGCAAACCCTTATCGGTTGATGACATTGACAAATACCGCACCGCACTTATGCAGTTTTTCGCAAGGGAATACCACAAGCGCGACTGGGTAATGGAGCTTCATATCGGCGCTATGCGCGACAATAATACCAAAATGTTCCGCCGTCTCGGTCCCGACACGGGCTTTGATTCGATTGACGACAATCAGATAGCTGTCGGACTTTCACGCTTTATGGATTCGCTTGCCGTTGAGGACAAGCTGCCGAAAACCGTACTGTTCACACTCAATCCAAAGGATAATTATGTTCTGGGCTCAATGCTCGGAAACTTTCAGTCCGCGGAGCAGGCGGGCAAAATTCAGTTCGGCTCGGCGTGGTGGTTCAACGACAATTACGACGGTATGCGCGCTCAGCTGACGGCGCTTGCAAACTTAGGCGTTCTGGGTAAATTTGTCGGTATGATAACCGACTCGAGAAGTTTCCTTTCATATCCTCGCCACGAGTATTTCCGCAGAATACTCTGCGAGCTTATAGGCGAGTGGGTTGAGCAGGGCAAGTACCCCGAGGACCTGAAATTCCTCTCAAAGCTCGTTGAGGACGTTTCGTTCAACAATGCCAAGGATTACTTCGGTTTACAGGTAAAGAAATGAGCATTAAACTGATAGCCTGCGACCTCGACGGTACGCTTATGGCCGCCGACCATATAACCGTAACTCAGCGGACGTATAACACGCTTCTCAGGGCGCACGAAACGGGCGTTAAACTCGCCATAGCGACAGGCAGAACGCTGAATTTTACCGATGACGTTACTGCGCAGATACCGTTTGTCGATTACGTAATCTATTCAAACGGCGCCTGCGTTTACGACAGGGCGGCAAAGAAGAACATTTATACAAACTGTATTCCTGCCGCGCAGACCTCTGAAATACTTGAACTTCTCAGCGGCTTTGATATGTATTACAACGCTTATTACGGCGGTATGGTTTACGTTCAGGAGAATAAGATACTGCATTACAAAAACCACGACCTGCCGCAGGCTTTTCTTGAGCAGTTTATCCGCTGTTCAAACGTCTGCGAAGATATGAAAAAGGAGCTTGAGGGAAAGGACGCGGAAATAGTCGCGATGTATTCCGTCAGTGACGAGGACAAAAAACTGCTTGTCGAAAAGTTCGAGAGTATGCATCTGCATATCACCTCGTCGCTCGTTGACGAATTTGAGGTCACTGCTTCAGACGTCAACAAGGGTACGGCGATAAAGGGACTGTGCGAAGCAATCGGAATAAGCACCGCCGATGCCATGGCGTTCGGCGACGCGATGAACGACTATGAAATGATTTGCGCCGTCGGGCATCCGTACGCTATGGGAAATGCCTGTGACGAATTGAAACGTGCGGCGAAAAACACAACCCTGACCAACGCCGAGGACGGCGTTGCCGCCGCGGTGGAGAAGGAATTGGGTTTATAAGACGATTAAAAAAGCAGGAGCTTAGCTCCTGCTTTTTTGTTTGTTGAGAATTTATTTCATGCCTTTGGCTTCGATTATATCTCCGCTCGCATCCGCGTCAACCGTAAGCGTTACCGTATCGCCGACGTTGAGGATTACAACCTTTTCGGCGTTTGCGGCGCTCAGCTTGTAGTAGCTGTCGCCTTCGCTGAGCTTGAGATAGAAGTAAGTCTCGCCGCCCGTAACAACCGAACGTATTTCGGTTACTACCGCGGTTATTTCCTTGGTCTCGGGTGCGTCGGGCTCTTCAACGGGCTCTTCGCTCATCGAGTCGATATCAATGTCGAGATTGATGCCGTTCTGCTTGAGCTCGGTGGCATATTTCTCGGTGCATTCCGCGAGGTTGTAGCCGATGCCGACAACCGTCGACTGCTTGACGTTAACCATCGCGTACATTTTTACGAGCTGGCTGGAATCCTTGAGCGCCATAAAGTAGGTCGGCTCGCCGCTGATATTCAGAAGCAGCGGGAAGGTCGCCGTGTACTCATACTGCTGAACCGCGCCCTGCGCCGAGGTCATGGCCGTATTCTCAAGTGCGCCGGAAATCGCATAGTACTTCGTTTCCTTTGTACGCTGATTGAGAAGCACGAAGCCGATAATCGACTGGTCGGAGCTTATGGACGTAACGCCCGTGTACATATATACGTCGTCGTTGAGAGCGAGGTAATTGTAACCTGAGCTTGTAACCTTAACGCCCTGCTGACCGATAAGCGAGTTGATAAAGCCGTTTGAAAGCTTGCCGTAATAATTGAACTGTTCATTGAGCAGGTCTGCCGAATAAACGCGGTCAATCCACTGCCACTGTTCGTCGTTTACGGTAGCCTCGGTCGGAAGCTGCTTTCTGTCGGGATTGCCCGTCTTTACAAGCTGACAGCTACCGTCGATGGAATCAACAACCGCCGCGCCTATAACGTCAGTGCCGCCGAAAAGACCGATGGTCTTGTCGAGTATCGGAACTATCCAGTAGGGATGGCCGCTCTCGTCAATTTCAAAGCTCGGATTTCCGAACAGATAGGTCGGATATTGGAAACGCAGATGCCTTAAAAGGCTGTGATTGAGATACTCGGCAGGGGAGTATTTCATACCCTCTTCAAGTCTTACTATCTCACTCTTCTGCGTAGTCATATCGACTATGATATACGCGGGCAGACCGTTCTTTGTGTTTTTGAGCCATTTGAAAATGTCGCCGTATGCCAGCGCGTGAACCCTGACGGGCGTATTTTGATAGTTAATCTGCGAGGTGTAGGCCGAAACGACGAACTGCGAAACCATATCGGACAGGTCGCCGAGCGTTCTTACCGCGAGGTTGTTGGCTGATGTCGTATCGAGGCGCGGAACGCTTGAAAAGTCAATTTCCGCAACGTCCTCGGCAAAATTGCCGTCCTCAACCTTGAGCAGGTTAGAGTATGAATGAGCCCTGAACAGCTGTACGCCGACGAGCCAGCCGAGTATGCAAACGACTACCATAGCGGCTATTATACCAAATGGCACTTTTGCGCGCTTTTTGACGTAAACGGTGTACTCGGGATGAGTTGACAGCTTGACCGAGATAACAGTCAGTCCCACGTAGATAAGGCAGACGATGCCGATAAACATATAAAGCTCGATTGCCTTCGGGTTGAGCGCGGGTATCATAAGATAATAGGCTATTGCCGCGCCGACAAGGGTGAGAAGAATATTGATAATAATCCTTCTTGCCACGTTTTTCGGCGGGATATAAACGTCGGAAACTGTGTCGTTGCCGTTGTCCGAATCGCCCTTCTTGCCGCGTGTGAAATCAACATTGATGGGATCCATAGTAAAACTCCTTTTTTGTGATAAGGCTATTGTATATTATTATCTGTTTTATTGCAAGAATTAAATGACAAGACCTCCGTTGACGGAAAGCACCTGACCGGTGATATAATCAGCTCCCTCACTCGCGAGAAATGCGACGGCGCTTGCAACGTCATCGGGCGTTCCGAGACGGTCAAGCGGTATTTCGTGTCTTAACGCTTCAAGCTCACTTTCCGAAAAAGACGAGAGCATATCGGTTCTGATTACTCCGGGCGAAACTGCATTGACGGTAATGCCGGAAAGCGCAACCTCCTTTGCGAGTGCCTTTGTCATACCGATCATGCCTGCCTTTGCGGCGGAATAGTGCACCTCGCACGAGCCGCCCGTTTCGCCCCACATGGAGGCTATATTAATTATCTTGCCCGATTTTCTTTTTATCATATCGCCGAGCACCGCGCGCGAGAAATAAAATGCGCCCGACAGATTGGTCAAAATCATATCGTCCCAGTCGCCGTCGGTAATGTCCGTAAACAGCTTCTGCTGTGCGATACCCGCATTGTTTACCAGCAGGTCGATCCTGCCGAAATCCGCGAGAATTGCCGCGACGGTTTCGTTGACCTTCTGAACGTCCTTTACGTCACAGCGGTAAGCCATGGAGCCGTTGCCGAGCTGTGAGGCGAGCAGGCTGACCTGAGCCTCGCTGTTATTGTAAACGAGCGCAACCTTCCAGCCGTCCGCGGAGAGCTTTCTCGCCGTCGCCGCGCCTATGCCTCTGGAAGCACCGGTAATAATTGCAACTTTATTCATAATGTTCCTCCCTGCAGTGCCTGTATGATTATACCACAGATAATGCAAAAAGCACAATACAATTTTAAGTATGTACAAATAACCAAATTTAAGGCTGAATTATCGTCAATTTGACACTTTGATTTCGTTGACTTGACGGTGTCTTTTTGATACAATTATATTGATATTTTTATATCAACAAAAAAGGGAGGAATTATTTTGAAAGACCAGAAAACTATGGCATATCTTAACATGTATGCTGTTCTCGGTACGCTTGAGAATCTTTGCGAGCTTGACCCCAAGTGCAAGGAAATTCTCTCGGGTATCAAGAAGCCTGTTTCGCTCTGCTTTGACGTAAAGGACGGCCCCGCAGCCACAATCAAGTTTACGTCAAAGGGATGCAGAATGGAGGACGGAGTTAAACCCTGTGATATCAAGATTCCCGTTTCTTCCTGCGAAAAGTTCAATCAGATTATTGACGGTACGGTTACACCCGTTCCCTCAAAGGGCTTTTCGAAGATAGGCTTTTTGCTCAAGACCTTCACGGCTCTTACCGACAGACTTTCCGAGGTAATGCAGCCGTCAGAGGAGGCAATGAAGGACAGAGAGTTCTTTGAACTCAATGTCAAGTGTACATTCTACACGATAGCCGTAGCCCTCGCCCAGATAGGCAATCAGGACGAGATAGGCAAGCACAGCGCTTCGTATATGGTTGACGGCGACATACTCTTCGGTATCAAGGACGGGCCGACCGCAACGCTTCGCGTTAAGGATCACCACCTCGTAACCATCAAGCAGGCTCCCGAGAAGCCGAGAGCGATTATGAAGTTCTCCGATATCGACCTTGCCTATGCGCTCTTCACGGGCACGGCAAATGCGCTTGAGTGCGTATGTAACGGCTCAATCGAAATTCACGGTATGGCTTCGATGATAGACAATATGAACAGACTGCTCGACAGAGTTGCTCTGTATTTAGGCTAAGGAGGGAAAGATAATGAGTAAATATCCCGAATATTCCCACGAAAAAGGCAGAGCCTGCTTCGACAGAGCTCTGAAAGTTATTCCGGCAGGTATCTACGGACATCTCGGTCCCTCCGAGGGACTCTGGATTCCGATTCAGAAGTGGCCCTTCTACTCCTCAAAGGCTCAGGGCTCATATTTCTGGGATCTTGACGGAAACAAATATATCGACTATATGTGCGCTTACGGCCCCAACGTTTTAGGTTACAACGACCCCGACGTTGACGCCGCTGCCATGAAGCAGATGAAGCTCGGCAACTGCACGACCGCTCCCTCATCGGTAATGGTTGACTGTGCAGAGAATCTTGTCGACACTGTTGCATCGGCTGACTGGGCATTCTTCTGCAAGAACGGTTCGGACACCACGACGCTCGCAGTTATGACCGCAAGAGCACATACCCACAAGAGAAAGATTATCTTCCTTAAGGGTTACTATCACGGCGACTTCCAGTGGGCGCAGAAGATAGACTATCCCGGTATTCTTCCCGAGGACGTTTGCCACAACCTCGTAGCTCCGTGGTTTGATATTCCCGCACTTCAGAAGCTTTACGACGACAACGACGGCGACATCGCCGGCCTTATCGCACAGCCCTATGACCATGGCAACTTCTACGACAACGTTCCCGCAAATAAGGAATACTGGCAGGGCGTCCGCAAGTGGTGCGACGACCACGGCGTAGTTCTTATCTTCGACGACGTACGCGCCGGCTTCCGTCTCGACATCGCCGGCTCCGACCATTACTACGGAATCAAGGCTGACCTTATCTGCTTCTGTAAGGCGCTTGCAAACGGCTACAATATGTCGGCTCTCTGCGGCGGCGAGCACATGAAGAGCACCGTCTCGGGTATGACCTACACGGGCTCGTACTGGATGAGCGCAGTTCCCTTCGCGGCATGTATCGCATGTATTGATAAGATGAAGAAGATTGACCTTCCGAATCACTGCAGAAAGCTCGGCACTCAGCTTACCGACGGCCTTAAGGCGGCTGCCGCGAACAACGGCTTCGACCTTGTTGCATCGGGCGAACCGGCGCTGTTCTATCTGAGAATTGCCAACGATGACAGCCTTATGCTTCATCAGGAATGGGTTGCAGAGTGCGTTTGCAGAGGTCTGTTCCTCGCTTCTCACCACAACCACTTTATCAACGGTTCACTTACCGAGGACGACGTCAAGACGTCAATTGACATCGCCGAGGACGCCTTCAACGTGGTAAGAAAGAATCATCCGGAGCTGAAATAATTTAACTTAACATACAAAAAAGGGAGGAATTTATATGGCTAATTTAAGCAAGCAGGAATGGTTAGCGCTTGAAAAGAAAGCCCACGAGCTTCGTAAGCTCTGCCTTCAGACTACCGACTGGGCAGGCTCGGGACATATCGGCGGCGGTTTAAGCGTTATGGATTTGCTGACCGTTCTGTATCACAAGTATCTTCGCATCAAGGTTGAGGATCCCAAGTGGGAGGACAGAGACCGCTTTATCTTAAGTAAGGGCCATGCGGCTATCGCATACGCTCCCGTACTCTGCGACAAGGGCTTCAACAACATTGAACAGCTTAAGACCTTTAACCTTACGGGTTCCAAAATGGGTATGCACCTTGACTCCAACAAGGTTGAGGGTGTTGACGCTTCGACAGGTTCACTCGGTCACGGCGTTTCAATCGCAGCGGGCACTGCGCTTGCGGCGAGAATACTCGGCAAGGATTTCCTTACTTATGTAGTTACCGGCGACGGCGAGCTTGACGAAGGTTCAAACTGGGAAGGCTTTATGACCATCAATAATTACCAGCTTTCGAACTGCATCGTTTTCATCGACCGTAACCACTGCATGATTGACGGCCCGACAGAAGAGGTTATGAAGCTTGAACCGCTTGCGGACAAGATGATTGCCTTCGGCTTCAATACGATAGTTGTTGACGGCAACAACATCGGCGAGCTTTGCGACGCTATCGACGTTGCAATCGAGCGTTCAAAGGAAAAGTGCGCACCGACCTGTATTCTTATGGATACCAAGAAGGGTGCGGGCATCAAGGACATTGAGGGCGACTATCACTGCCACTATATGGCGCTTGACGAGGAGACCTTCAACAAGTATAACGACGAGCTTGACGCTGATTACAAGGCTCGCTGCGAAAGAGCAGAAAAGGAGGGCAAATAATTATGGCAGGCGGATTTGTTTATAACGCAATAGATCAGACCGAGGTTGCTACCGCTGAAGTTTACGGTAAGGCTCTGGCTGATATTATTCTCAAGGATCCCAAGGTCGTAGCTATCACTGCCGACCTCGCAAAATCAACCAAGCTCGGCGACGTTCTCAAGGTTTGCCCCGAGAGAGTTATCAACGTCGGTATCGCAGAGCAGGATATGTTCGGCGTTGCCGCAGGTATGGCTAAGGCGGGTTGTATTCCCTTCCTTTCCGGTTTCTCGGCATTTACCTCGATGAGAGCGTGCGACCAGCTTCACACCGACATCTGCTATCAGAATGTCAATGCAAAGATTATCGCTACTCACGCAGGTACATCCTTCGGTCAGGCGGGCTCAACGCATCACGCTATCGTTGACCTCGCAATTACAAGAGCAATGCCCAACCTTACGGTTATCGTTCCCGCTGACGGACTTGAAACCGCAAATGCAGTAAACGCTGCTTATGAAAACTTCGGACCGTACTACATCAGAATCAACAGAGGCTTCGACCGCGTTCTTTACGACAGTCAGGATTACGGCTTCGAGGTAGGTAAGGCTGTTGAGGTTCACGCAGGTACAGACATCACCGTTATCGCATGCGGCAGCTGCGTATTCCAGGCGAGAGAGGCTGCGAATTTCCTTGAGAATTCCGACGGACTTAAGGTAAGAGTTCTCAATATGCACACCATCAGACCTATCGACAGGGATGCTATCCTTAAGGCTGTTATGGACACAAGACGTATTATCACCGTTGAGGATCACTCGATTATCGGCGGTCTCGGCTCTGCGGTTGCAGAGGTTATGGCGGAAGCCGGCAAGGGCTGCGCCTTCAAGAGACTCGGTCATCCCGACAAGTTTGCTCCCATCGGACTTCACGAGGACATCATGTCCGAGGTCGGCATCGATGCAAACGGTATCATAGCCGCCGTACGTGAGGTTATGAAGGCTGACTTCGAGGAAGACGATAATTGGGACGACGATGTATAATAAATACATTGGAAAGATTATTATATATCGGAAAGTGAGTTGATAATATGCACGAGCAAAATGAAATATATGCAAATAAAATATTTTTCAATGCCGCTTTGCCGCTTATCAAGGTAATTGCGCAGGACGTTCCCTCGCTCAAAAAGCAGTTTAAGAACGTTCACGCGATAATTCAGGTTTCTGCTCTCGATCCCGACGCAGAGGGCGGCAAAATAGGTATGCACTTCGTAGTTAACGGCGAGGATGACTGGCTTGTTCATCTCAATGCGGTTGATCCCAAGCCGCACGTTGAGCTTCAGTTCAAGTCAATCGAGGCTATGAACGCTTTCTTCAAGGGTAAGATCGGCCCCGCCACACTGCCCAAGATGAGGGGCGTTGCCTCGCACTTCGGCGCGTTCAAGGCGTTTCTTATGACGCTTCTTAAGATGGCCAACGTTCTCGGCGCAACATCCGCTCCCGAAAAGGAAGAGGATAAGCAACTTATGGTTAAGTGTATGTTCTACCTGCTGTCAAGCGGTATCAGCCAGCTTAACAAGTTGGGCCACGCCGAGATACACGAGTGGACATCGAAGTCGCCCGACAGAGTCTATGCGCTTGCGGTCAACGACCATCCCGAGGTTGCGGCATTTATCCGTATCAAAGCGGGTAAGTCACGCGCGGGCAGAGGCGAATACAAGAGGGCAATGCCTTTCTTCACCCTTCGCTTTGATTCGTTCGACAGCGCACTTGGCATACTTCTCGGTACCGCGGATATGCTTGACTCCGTTAAGAAGGGCAAGCTTATCATGGACGGCGCTCCCGAGTTCGGCGCTCAGTTCGGTACCTTTATGCTTATGATAGGCGACCTTGCGAAATAATGTTATTTTAAGGCGGTCTCCGAAAACAACGGGGGCTGCCTTTTGCAAAAACACAGGAGAGGATATTACATTATGAAAAAGACGATAAGTATAATTCTTACAGTCGTAATGCTGCTGGGCGTTTTCAGCTTCGGCAACGTTTTTGCGGTTAATCCGACGCTTACGCTTGACGTTCCCGCTCAGGTTGAGATAACGGTCGGCGGCGACGTTCGGAGCTTTGACTTTACACCGTCAGAAAGCGGATATTACTCATTCTGCTCAATCACCAGCGACCCTTCGGCTGACACCAAAGCCGAACTTTATAAGGGCGGCACATTCTTTGCGAGCAACGACGACTCGAGCGACAATAACTATAATTTCAGAATAATTGCCGAGCTTACCGCCTCTGTCACCTACACTCTTAATACAAGGTTTTACAACGATGACACAGTCGGTGATTTTGAGGTCGTTGTCGAGAAGTTTGCGGCTCAGGGCATAAGCTATGAGCCGGTTGCAACCGTTACCGCATATGCGAATACAGACTATTATCCCGATATGACGGGCGACAAGGTTATAGTTACATTAGCTGACAGCACGGAAAGAATCTATACCGTTCAGTCGCGCAGCTATTCTCTTTACCTCTATGACGAACAGGGCCAGCCTTACGGCGGTGAATACGGACAGTTTTCTGCAAGTCCGAGCAGCAGTACCTGGGCTCTCGGCGACAGCTCGGCGGAAATTACGGTTTGCTTAGGACCGTTCGTTGACACCGCTCCCGTTACCGTAATCGAGGATCCGAAAGGGATTGCCGACCTTGAGGTTACCGTACCGTCAGGTAAGAGAATCGAGGTTATCGAGAACGTCAGCGGTTATGAAAGCGGCGGCGATTTTTACTATCAGTTCAACCCGGTAGCCGGAACAACCGCTACGGTTAAGTATGCCGACGGAACAGAGAGCACCTTCACTTATGAGGCGAACGGAAGCTTCTTAAACGAAGAGGGTTATGATTTCGGCTATGAAGGCACGTGGTACTGTGCGGCTCCCTGGAGCAAGAATGACAACAATGAAGCGGTTTTCGAATACAGAGGCGTTACGGACAAGGTTCCCGCTTACGTTATAGATAATCCCATCTCTGACTTTACATTCACTCAGGGAAGGGATATTTATGAGAATACGAACGGTTATTTTGACACGGACGACAACAGCGAGGATTATTTCTATTACAATTATTACGGCGACGAAATCGGCGCAAAGGTTACGCTTAAATATAAGGACGGCAAGTCGGTTACCTATACTCAAAGCACAATTCCCCCGTACGGCAGTACGGAATTCATCGACGAAAACGGCAATCAGCTTCCCTACGGTCTTGACTGCTGGGTTTACTCGGATCAGTACCATAATCACTGGACGGTAGGAAGCGACAACGCTGCGACGGCATGCCTGAGCAACTGGAAAATGGAGACCAAGATTACCATACTTCCCAATAACACCAAGTCGGTTGAGCTTGTTCTCGCAGGCGAATGGACGCTTGAAGGCGATGCCACACCGCTTTTAGAGCATGAGGGTAACCAGCTTATCGTTACGAACAAGGACAACTCCAAGACGGTTTATACCAAGAAATGGGACAGCAAGAATTACGGCTTCCGTTATTTTGGCGCCGACGGCAAGGCTCTTGATTTTAGCGAGTATTCCGTCTGGGACGGTATGGATGAGCAGGGAGCTTATATTCTGGCGCAGTTCAGAGGTGTTAATTCGGATAAGGTAAGAGTCGATTACAGACAGATACCCGGTGTTGCAAATATCAAATTCTCACCCATAGCGCCGATAGTTCTTCCCGAGAATCAGGGAACCGTTACAAAGACTGGCAACTGTGTTTACGATTATGATGCTTGTAAAGATCAGCTGTTTGCCGACGGCGGTGTAATGATTGTTACTTACGGCGACGGATCGGTCAAAAAATACACAACGTATTGTAAGGACAACTATTACTGGCTTGTCGGAAGCGACGGCTCGAGCATTGACTATTCATTCTTCAGTTATTACAACACCTGTAATCAGGTTGTCCGTCCGTGGACGACTTCCGAGCCCGGTAGCCTGACAATCGAATACAGAGGCGTAAAGTGCGAGGTTCCGGTAAGGATTTCTCTTGACACTCCCGGCGAGTATCCCGGCTTCCCGGACGTTCCCGAAAACGCATGGTTCTACGATGCGGTTAAATACTGTGCAACCAGAGGCTTTATCACCGGTTACAAGAACGGTAACTTCGGCCCCGCAGACGCACTTCAGCGTCAGGATTTCGTTGTAATTCTCGCCAGAATTGCAGGCGCTGACGTTTCGGGTTACACAAGCTGCAAGCTGACCGACGTTGATATGAATTCATATTACGGCAAGGCTGTTGCATGGGCTGTTGATCAGAAGATAATCGGCGGCTACGAAAACGGTAAATTCGGCGTCGGCGACAAGATTACCCGTGAGCAGGTTGCAACAATACTTTACAGATATATGCACTCACCCGACAAGGGCGATGCGGCCGCAATAGCAGGCTTTGCCGACAAGGGCAAAATCAGCGCGTTCGCAACCGACGCTATGATCTGGGCGGTTAACTTCGGCGTTATCAGCGGTAAGAATGCAACCACACTTGCACCGACCGCAACTGCGTCGCGTGCGGAAATCGCAACAATCATTATGCGTATGGACCAGAACGGTATGTTCTGATAAATCAAAACAAAAATTCACAAAACAGGGCGGGAGTACTCCCGCCCTGTTTTTGTCCGTCAAATATTGATTATAAAAAGAAAAGCGCGGGTTTTCACCCGCGCCTGTTTATTGGTTTATTCTTATTCACTGACGGGCTCAAGTACGCTGTAGCCGCCGTCCTTTCTCTTATATACAACGTTAAGCAGGTCGGTCTCGGAATTGCGGAACATATAGAACTGATGTCCCAGAAGGTTCATCTGTAAAATTGCTTCCTCAACGCTTTCGGGCTTAACGATAACCGACTTTGTTCTGACTACTTCGAATTCGGGTTCTTCATCTTCAACTGCGTTGAAAACTTCGTCGAAGGAAACCTCGTGAATTCTCTTTTCAAGGCGGGTCTTGTTCTTTCTTATCTGGCGGATGAGCGAGTCAACGCACTTGTCAAGCGCATCCTCCATATCCTGGGAGCGCTCCTGCGCTCTGAATATATAACCGCCCTTTGAGAGCGTAATCTCAACAACCTTGTCATTCTTTTCAGCCGAGGCAGTTACCTTGGCATCTGCATCCGGTCCGAAAAATTTCTCAACCTTTCTGAGTTTCTGCTCAGCCCTTTCTTTGAAAGATTCTCTGGGTGTACATTTCCTTCCGATGATGGTAATATTCATTACTACATCCCCTTTATATATTTTCAAAAGCGTCGCCGCTCTTGTTTCGTCTTTATTGTAACACATATTTTTTATAAAATAAAGACATTTTTTGAACTTTTTACTAATGAAATCTAAATTTTTTATTCAATTTATATCTATTATTCACAAAATGTTCCCGTTTGACAGCGTTGGGCAAACTGTTGAAAAAATTTTTATAAAATATCGGTATTTTTTACATAAAAGTACTTTTATTTTGCTTTATATAGTGGTATAATACTCTAGATAATGTGTCTGAATATCATCTGTTTTTATATATGTTGTGAAATTAGAAGAAACAGGGAGTGAACAGTTTTTGGAGAAGTTTGTTATTTCCGGCGGCACGCCTCTTAAGGGAGAGGTTACCGTCAGCGGTGCTAAAAATGCAGTAGTTGCCATTCTTCCCGCAACCATTCTCGCAGAGGATGTTTGCAGAATTGAAAATATACCGAACATCAGCGACGTTACGGCCATGATTAACATTCTCAATATTATGGGCGCTCACGTTAAGTATATAAACAAGAATACCGTTGAGATAGACACCAGACACATAAACTCTTATGTTGTCGAGCATGAGCTTTCAAAACAGCTTCGCGCTTCGTACTATCTTATCGGCGCTCTGCTCGGCCGTTTCAGCCATGCCGAGGTTGCGATGCCCGGCGGTTGCTATCTGGGCGTAAGACCTATTGACCAGCACATCAAGGGCTTTGAGGCACTCGGTGCCAAGGTTACCATGGAGGAAAACGCCATGGTCAACGCGCAGGCTGACAGGCTGTTGGGTAATTCTATTTATCTTGACGTTGTTTCCGTAGGCGCTACGATTAACTGTATGCTCGCTGCCGTTAAGGCGAGGGGATTGACGGTTATCGAAAACGCCGCCAAGGAGCCGCATATAGTTGACCTCGCGAACTTCCTTAATACCATGGGAGCCGACGTAAGAGGCGCAGGTACAGATGTAATTAAAATCAGAGGCGTTGAAAAGCTTCACGGTTGCGAATATACAATCATTCCCGATCAGATTGAGGCGGGAACGTATATGGTAGCCGCTGCCGCTACAAAGGGCGATGTGCTTATAAAGAATGTTATACCCAAGCATCTGGAGTCAATTTCGGCAAAGCTTATCGAGTGCGGCGCAAATGTTGAGGAATATGACGATTCAATCCGAGTCAGTATGGACCGCAGACCCGGAAAATGCAATATCAAGACTATGCCGCATCCCGGCTTCCCGACCGATATGCAGCCGCAGTTCTCAGTACTTCTGAGCATAGCGCGCGGTGTGAGCATTGTAACCGAGTCGGTCTGGGATAACCGTTTCCGCTACGCCGAACAGCTTTCAAGAATGGGCGCCGTGATAAGAGTTAACGGTAAGACCGCCGTTATCGAGGGCGTTGAGGGTCTGAAGGGTGCTCCGATAAGAGCCGACGACCTTCGCGCTGGCGCGGCGATGATGATTGCGGGACTTGTCGCCAACGGCGTTACCGAGATTGAGGAGATTTACCATATCGAGCGCGGCTATGAGGATGTGGTTGAGAAATTCCGCAGCATAGGCGCGAAAATCGAAAGACGCGAATATCCCGACGGCGACGACAAAATACAGTTGAACGTTGGTTAATAATATGGAGTCTTTCAGTCAGGAAGGCTCCATTTTGTGATTATATGAGGTGTAATTTTGAACGATAACGAAAGACTTGCCGAGCTGCTGTTCGGCGGCATTGATAAAACAGAAGAATACTTTGAAGCAAAGTACCCCGACAGAGGGCTTAAGGAGGGCGCGCGAGTTACGCGTTTCGCTCCGAGCCCGACAGGCTATCTGCATGTCGGCGGACTTTTCGGCGCGCTTACCGATATTATGACTGCCAGAGTTTCAGGCGGCATTTCAATGCTCAGAATTGAAGATACCGACAAAAAGCGCGAGGTTGACGACGGTGTTTCGGCTATACTTGACGGCTTTTCGGATTTCGGCCTTGATTTTGACGAGGGCGTTACAAAGGACGGCGAAAAGGGAGATTACGGCCCCTACACCCAGTCGCAGAGAGTTGAGATTTATCAGACCGTTGCAAAAAGGCTTGTTGCCGAGGGCAAGGCGTATCCCTGCTTCTGCACAGCCGACGAGCTTAACGAAATCCGCGCCGAGCAGGAAAAGAGCGACGTTCTTTTCCCCGGTTATTACGGTAAATGGGCGAGATGCCGCGATTTAAGCTATGACGAAATCAAGAGAAGAATCGATAACGGCGACAAATATGTTATCCGTTTCCGTTCCGACGGAGACGAGAGCCGAAAGGTCTTCTTTGACGATATTATCAGGGGCAAGATTGAGATGCCCGAAAATGTTATTGACGAGGTGCTTCTCAAGTCCGACGGCGTGCCGACCTACCATTTTGCGCACGTCTGCGACGACCATTTTATGAGAACGACCCACGTCATCAGAGCTGAGGAGTGGATTTCGTCCACGCCCAAGCACATAGCGCTGTTCAAGGCGTGCGGCTTTAAGCTGCCTAAGTACGCTCACACTCCGCAGGTTATGAAAATCGACGAGGAAGACGGCACCAAGCGTAAGCT
>JAEEUJ010000131.1 GCA_016290515.1 Clostridiaceae bacterium | reverse complement strand
GCCTTTCCGCCGCTGCCGAAAGCGGTGATACTGAAGCCGTTGAGGCTGCGAAAAAGGCTCTTGAAAGCGTTGTCAAATCCGAAGCGGATCTGATTAAGAATTATATTTCCGTTCCCGAAACGACGCCGTTTGCAATTATGTATCTTGCAACGGAAGGACTGTACGCGGAGATACTTTCGTCAAAGAGCGGAATAGCCGAAAAAATCAAAGATATGGGCATTATGATAGCGGGTCCGAGTACGGTTACGGCGCTTCTCAATTCGCTTCAGATGGGCTTCCGTTCAATAGCCATCAATGAGAAGGCGAACGAGGTCTTCAAGGTTCTCGGCGCAGCCAAGACTCAGTACGAGAAGTTCGGCGAGCAGCTGGCACGTGCAAAGAAAAACGTTGAAGCTGCGGGCAAGGCTCTCGACGAGGCGGACCACCGTAACGAGATAATAAAGAAAAGCCTCAAAACGATTGAAACGCTTGACTCGGCTCAATCGGGTGAGATTTTAGGTATTGAAGAATGAGCATTTTCAAAAAGAACGGGTTGACGCCCGACGAATTGTTTGAACTTGAAAGATACGTCAGCGCGACGGCGATACTGATTACTTCCGAGGAAATCGGCGAGCCCTTTGCAGGCGCGCCTAAGGCTGCTGCGCGCCCCGCGTTCGCAAAGCCCGCAGTTCTTTCAAACCGAAGCCTTCCGGACGAAGCGGACTATGAGCTTGAAGCATGTGTATCGCAGAAAACCGACGACACACAGAATATCGAGGAGCTTATCGGCAATCTTGACGAGAGCTTTTCGCAGATGCTGCTTCGCATAATCGACGAGAAGGGAATAAAGGATTCCGAGTGCTATAAAAAGGCGCATATCGACAGAAAACTGTTTTCAAAAATACGCTCCGACGTACATTACAGACCGTCGAAGCAGACCGCACTAGCGTTTGCGATAGCGCTTGAGCTTTCGCTTCCCGAAGCGAATGATCTGCTGAAAAAAGCGGGATATTCACTCTCGCACAGCAACACGTTTGATATTATAATCGAGTATTTCTTAAAGAACAGAACCTATGATTTCTTTAAGATAAATGATGCGCTTTACCACTTTGACCAGCCAGTATTTCAATAAACGAACAATAAAAAAATCCGTCTTTTTCAAGACGGATTTTTTGTTTGCTTTAAGCGTTTATTCCCAGAGATAAACCCTTGCCTCATAGGGCCTGAGGGCGCATACGTCTGCCTTCTGCTCTGGGTTGTTGTAGTTGCAGAGTATAACCTTGCCCTTTTCAAGATTGAAGCCCGCGGGAGCGCGGAAGGTCTGGGTTTCGTCGGAGAATGAGCAGATTACAAGAGCGCTTTTGCCCTCGTAATTTCTCTCATAGCAATAGAGCTTGTCGCTTGAATGGTAATGCTCCTTGTAATCGCCGTAAATGATAATCTTGTTCTCTTTTCTGACCTTGAGAAGCTTGCGGTAGAAGTTGAGGATTGAATCGGGATTCTTCTCCTCTTCTTCAACGTTGATTTCGGTGTAATTCGGGTTTACGCCGAACCACGGCTCTACCGTAGAGAAGCCCGCGTACTTGTCCGCCGTCCACTGAACGGGGGTACGTGCGTTTTCACGCGTGGTCTTGTTGGCGATCTTAAGATACTTGTCATCCGAGAAGCCGAGCTTCTTGAAAAGTCTTGCGTTGTTGAAGGTTACGACGTCCTTGAACTGGTCAAGCGAGTCAAGGTGATTGTTGAGCATTCCGATTTCCTGACCCTGATAGATGAAGGGCGTGCCCGACTGCATAAAGCAGGCGGCAGCAAGCATTGTGCCCGACTCACGGCGGAATTTCTCGTTGCCGTAACGGCTGATAATTCTCGGATGGTCGTGGTTTTCAAGATAAAGAGCGTTCCAAGCCTTGCCGTACAAATCCTCCTGCCAGTGAGTGAACGCCTTCTTGAGCTTTTTAAGGCTGAAGGGCAGGGAGATAGTATCGGTCATAAAGCAGTCGGCGCTCATGTGGTCGAAGCCTATCATCATATCAAGCTCGTGGTCGGGGCCTGCGGTGAATTCAAGACAGGTCTTTGAATCCGACATCGGAGACTCGCCGACTACGAAGCAGTCGTAATTGTTGATTACGTCGTCACGGAATTCCTTAAGGTATTCGTGAACGTGAGGGCCCTTCTTATAGTGCTCGATACCCGTAGCTATGGGCAGCGGGAAACCGTTGGGCAGGCCTTCCTTCTTTGAAATGAAGGTGATAACGTCCTCTCTGAAGCCGTCAACGCCCATATCCAGCCAGAAGCGCATAATTGACTTGACTTCCTCGCGTACCTTCGGGTTGTCCATATTGAGGTCGGGCTGCTTCTTGGCGAAAACGTGCAGATAGTACTCGTCGATTTCGGGTACATATTCCCACGCGCCGCCTTCAAAGGTCGAAAGCCAGTTGTTCGGCGGCTTTTTGCCGTTCTTGCCCTTGCCCTTGCGCCAGAAATAGTAGTCGTGGTAGGGGTTGTCAACGCTTGACTTCGACTGCTTGAACCACTCGTGCTCGTCGGAGGTGTGATTGACAACGAGGTCCATAATGACCTTCAGACCTCTCTTGTGCGCCTCGTCAAGAAGCTTCTTGAAAAGGTCAAGGTCGCCGTATTCGGGATTGATATTTTTGTAGTCCGAAATATCGTAGCCGTAGTCAGCCTGAGGCGAGGGGTAGATGGGCGAGAACCAGATGGCGTCAACGCCGAGACTCTTGATGTAGTCGAGCTTTTCGAGAACGCCCCACAGATCGCCGATACCGTCGCCGTTACCGTCCTTGAAGGAACGGCACCAGATCTGATAGACCGACATTTCCTTGTACCAGGAATTATCCATAACAATCACTCCGTTTTTCATATTTTTTGCATTTTCATAATAGCACAACTGTTTTTGATTTACAACAAAAAGTCATAAAAACAGGGCAAAGCAATAAAAATAGTTAATTTTTCTATTTTGCTATTGTTTTTCCATATAAAAGGTTTATAATATTATAATAATTAATTTAGTACGGGGGTATCCCTATGAAAGATTTAATTAAGGAGATAGTTGCTGCCGATAAGGCTTCGCGGCTCGAGATACAGAGAGCCGAGGAGCGCCGCGACGCGCTGGCAGGCGAGCTTGACGAGCAGACACGGGCGTTTGACAAAAAGTGCGCCGACGAAGCAAAGGCGAAAATCGAAATGGCTTGCGCTCAGCTTGAAAGCGGACTTGAGGAGTACAAAACCCGCATAACCGGGGAAACCGCAAAAAAGAGCGAAGCGCTGAAGGCTGAGTTCAATGAAAAGCACGCCGAATGGGAAAAGGCAATACTCGGCAGAATTATCGGCTAAGCTGAACTGAAATTTACGAAAGGAGCGGCAAAAATGAGCAGGATATCGGCTCTGTCAAGCAATGCGCTTTTGACCAAGTCAAGGGCGATGAACTCGCATATACTGACCGACGAAGATTACGCCCAGCTTGTAAACTGCCGTTCCTATAACGATATTATGGCGTATCTCAAGGCGAACACCGTTTACGAAAAAATCGTCAGTGAGCTTTATTCGCGTAACATTTACCGCGCCAGACTTGAGGCGGAGATACGCAAGTTCAACAACTCGCGCATAGCCGAGCTTGCCGCGTTTGAGAACGCGATCGGGCAGAGCCTTCACGAGATAATCTATCTTAAAAACGACGTGAGGCTTATATTAAGCTGTGCCAATCATCTTGACACGAGTGAGATTTCGGACTATTCGCTGCTCACACCCGAGGCATACTTCAAGCACTCGGACTTAAATCCCGATAAGCTTGAAATGGCGACGAGTCTCACGGAATTTTATGAGGCGCTGGGCAACACGCCGTATAAGAAGGCGCTCGACGTTTTCGTGGTCGGTAAGGCTCCGTTTTATATTTCGTCGCTTGAAAACACGCTGTACAGATATATGTACTCGCAGATAACCCCGCTTGTAAAAAAGAATTATACGGGCGACTCGCAGAAGCAGATTTTCGAGCTTCTCCACAGTGAAGCGGACTACCGCACGCTTGAGTCAATTTACCGTATGAAACGCTTTTTCCCCGGCGAGCAGCTGACGCTCAATAAAATTTCTTATTCGGGCTTCTCGGCGTTCGCGCCAAACGAGATTGAACAGATGATGGCCGCCGGCAGCACAGACGAGCTGTTCAGGCTCTTCAAAAAGGGCGACTACGCCAGATACTTCGACGAGAAGGCAAAGGGACCCATTGAGCTTTGCACGCGGCTTGCGCTGCTTAAGGCGAACCGTAAGAGACTGCTCTTCTCAACCGAGCCCGAGGTCACGATGCTCGCGTTCATCGGAATACTTGAAAACGAAACGAAAAATCTTATTCATATTATCGAGGGCGTCCGTTACCGCTTAAGCGGGCAGCAGATACTCGACTTTATAGTAACCTGAGAAAGGAGGGGACGCTATGGCAATTGAAAAAATGAAGCTGGTAAAAATCAGCGGAGCTATTGAGAATTTCAATCAGGTCGGCTACAGGCTTATGGAAGCGGAAGTCTTTCATCCGCGCTCGGCTTCAAAGCTTTTTTCGAGCGATATGGGCTTCGTGCCGTTAGGCGAGGACAACAGTTATTCGAAGCGGCTGGCTGATTTGAACGAGGTCGCCGAGAAAAACGGCATTGAGCTTAAGCTCCTCAACCTTGAAAGTCAGGAGGAATTCGGTGAGGTCGATACCGAGTATATCGCCGAAATCCGCGAAAAGCTGCTCAAATACGACGAGCAGTTAAGCTCGCTTAACGAGCAGCAGCAGGTGCTTAAATCCGGCATCGGCAGCTTCGAGCACTTCAGAGGTCTTGACGTTGACCTTAACGATATTGCCGAGTGCCGCTTCATAAAGGTTCGCTTCGGACACATGCCCAAGGAGAGCTACAAGAAGCTCGGCACTGTTTCTCAGGACAATCCTTACCTGATATTCTATCCCGCTTCTGAGGACACGAAGGACTATTGGGGCGTGTATTTCGCTCCCGTAGATATGGTTGACGAAATTGACGAGATTTTCGCCTTCCTCTACTTCGAGCCGGTCAGCGTACCGGGCGCTTCGGGAACGGTTGACGAGGTAATAAGAGAGTGTAAAAACAGTCTTGAAATTCTCGAAACACAGATAAGGGATATCAGGGGCGAGATGGACGCATTTATCACGAGCGAAAAGGAGCATCTTGACTATATTTACTCCAAGCTCGTCTATCTTGATTCACTAT
>JAEEUJ010000130.1 GCA_016290515.1 Clostridiaceae bacterium | reverse complement strand
CGCCTACATAGAGGAGCATAAGATCCCCTGCCCCAACTGCGGCAAGCACAATTTCACCGACATCCGTCAGTTCAATCTTATGTTCAAGACCTTCCAGGGCGTTACCGAGGATTCGAAGGACGAGATTTATCTTCGTCCCGAAACCGCTCAGGGTATCTTCGTAAACTTCCAGAATGTTCAGAGAACGACGAGAAAGAAAGTTCCCTTCGGTATTGCGCAGATCGGTAAATCCTTCCGTAACGAAATCACGCCCGGTAAGTTCATTTTCCGCGTACGTGAGTTCGAGCAGATGGAGCTTGAATTCTTCTGCAAGCCCGGCACGGACCTCGAGTGGTTCGACTACTGGAGAGGCTTCTGCCGCGACTGGCTTTATTCGCTGAATATCAAGGAAGAGAACTTAAGACTTCGCGACCACGATCCCGAGGAGCTTTGCTTCTATTCAAAGGCGACAACCGACTTCGAGTATCTTTTCCCGTTCGGCTGGGGCGAGCTCTGGGGCGTTGCGGACAGAACCGACTATGACCTTACGCAGCACATCAAGACAAGCGGAAAGAGTCTTGAATATTTCGACCCCGAGACCAACGAAAAATACGTTCCCTACGTTATCGAGCCCTCACTCGGCGTTGAGAGACTGTTCCTCGCACTGCTTACTGAGGCTTACGACGAGGAAGTCGTTGACGCGGAAAAGAACGATACGAGAGTTGTTATGCATTTCCACCCTGCCATCGCGCCGATAAAGGCGGCTGTGCTTCCGCTTTCAAAGAAGCTCAACGACAAGGCGGGCGAAATATACGACGAGCTTTCAAAGCATTTCAACGTTGATTTCGACGACGCAGGCTCTATCGGTAAGCGTTATCGCCGTCAGGACGAGATAGGTACTCCGTTCTGCATCACGGTTGACTTTGAAACCGTAGGCGACGAAAACACACCCGCCGACGACTGCGTAACAGTCAGAGACAGAGACACTATGGAGCAGGTAAGAATTCCCGTTTCACAGCTTACAGAATATATAAAGGAAAGACTCGAGTTCTGAGCCTTGGGAGGCAAATACCATGGATGCAAACGGCAAGAAACTACTTCTGATTATCAATCCCGTTTCGGGAAAAAGACGCGGAAAACAGTATTCGCAGATGATAATCGACAAATTCGGCGAGGCAGGCTTTGAGGTTACCTGTATCTTCACCACCGCTAACGAAAACGCGTACGCTATGACAATGAAAAGGGCAAAGGATTTTGACCTCGTTGTCTGCTGCGGCGGCGACGGCACATTAAAAGAAACCGTCAGCGCGGTTATTCAGCTTAAAAACAATATGCCCATCGGCTATATTCCTATGGGCTCGACAAACGACTTCGCTCACTCGGTCGGCATTCCCGACAAGGTTGAAAAGGCGGTTCAGGCAATTATCGACGGCGAGCCGAGACCCGTTGACATGGGACTTTTCGGCGACAACGTTTTCATTTACGTTGCGGGATTCGGTAATTTCACCGCTATTTCGTATTCGGCAAGCCAGAAGCTTAAGAACATCTTCGGCAAGAACGCCTACTACCTTTCGGCGGGCAAGGATTTCTTCCACATGCACGGCTACCACGCGAGAGTTATTGCCGACGGCGAGGTATTCGAGGGCGACTATTTCTACGGAGAAGCTTCGAACTCATACAGCGTAGGCGGTATGCCGATACTCCACAATATCGGCGTTGCGTTTGACGACGGCAGACACGAGCTTGTACTCGTAAAAATGTTCCGCAGCCCGAAGGAATTCTTCTCGGCAGTAAAGTCGGTACTGACTAAGGATATCACGAACAACGACCTTGTTATTTTCAGGCATTGCAAGAATATCCGCTTTGAGTTCGACACCCCAACAGCCTTCACTCTTGACGGCGAATTCGGCGGCGACCAGACGGCAATTGATATCGAGACAATTGAACACGCGGTTAATATAATTACCGTTAATCCCCTTCCCGTTGAGGAGGATTGCTCGGTAAGCCCCGACCAGAAGCTCACAGCTGATGAAAAGGAAAACGCAACGGTTGAATAAGCTTTATAAACGACGAAACGGCAGGTTCTGAAACCTGCCGTTTTTTATTATTGATTATTTTTTAATACTCAAATTCGCCCTCAAAGACAAGGACTGCGCTGCCCGAAAGCAATACCGCTTCGTCGGAGCAGTTGACGGTTACGTCGCCGCCCGCAAGCTTTACGGTAATGTCCTTATTCTTCTGACAGTAACCGTTTTCGACCGCAGCCGCAGCCGCCGCGCAGGCGCCCGTACCGCAGGCAAGTGTTTCGCCGTTGCCGCGTTCCCAGACGCGCATACGGATTGTGTCGGAATTGATAACGCGCACAAATTCCGTATTGACGCGGTGCGGCGCGTATGCGTTGTGCTCAAACTTAGGTCCTAAATGCCTTAAATCAAGCGAATCTATCGCGTCAATAAAGGTTACGAAATGCGGATTGCCGACGTCGACGGTCGTAACGGTGTAATCGCCGCCGTCGATTTTGATTTTCTTTGCAACCTCGCCTATTTTCGCCTTACCCATATTGACACAGACGGAATTGACCTTTCCGTCGCGCAGATAGAGCTTAAGCCCCGAAACGCCGCTTGCGGTTTCGACGGTCATTTCTTCCTTTTTAACTATACCCTTGTCATAGAGATACTTGCCGATGCAGCGCAGGTTGTTGCCCGCGGTTTTGCCCTCGCTGCCGTCCTTGTTGAACGAGCGCATTTTCGCGTCGGCAACGTCGGATTTTTCAATTAAAACTATGCCGTCGGCACCTATGCCGAAGTGCTGCTGACAAAGGTTTACGCACAGGGATTCGGGGCAGGTAATCCTGCCGTCGAAATTCTCGACGAAAATATAATCGTTGCCGCAGGACTGCATCTTGGCAAAATGAATTATCTGCTTTTCCTTACGCATATTGTTGATATCGACAAGCTCGGTATTGCTCAGTTTAAAGCGGCTCTCGATAATATCGGCAAGCGCATTCGCCGTATCAAGCGAAGTAAGACAAGGTATGTCAAGCTGCATGGCGCGGCGGTGAAGCACCGTATAATCGCCTACCGTCGCATCCTTTACGGCGCCCGTATAGACGAGGTAGCTGATTCTGCCCGATTCCATCAGCTTAGTGATATCGTCGCTGACGCTCGCATTCTCAACGGAAACGACGTCGATACCGAGGCTCTCAATCGCCTTTGCCGTACCGCTCGTGGCGTAAAGCTTAATGCCTAAATCATAGAAACGCTTGGCGAGCGAGATAATCTCCTGATAATCGTTTTCCTCAACGCTGATAAGCACGCCGCTCTTTTCGCGTTCGTCGGCAAAGGGTACCTTGAAGCCTGCGGCGGTAAGGCCCTTGAACAAAGCTTCCGCCTTCGTCTTGCCTATGCCGAGCACCTCGCCCGTGGATTTCATTTCGGGGCCGAGTATGGAATTGGCGTCGTTGAGTTTTTCAAACGAGAAAACGGGAACCTTGACCGTGCAGTAAGGCGGAGTCTTGTAAAGTCCCGTGCCGTAGCCGAGGTCCTTAAGCTTTTCGCCGAGCATTACGCGCGACGCTACATCAACCATAGGCACGTTTGTTACCTTGCTGATATAGGGAACGGTTCTCGACGCACGGGGATTGACCTCGATAACGTAAAGCTCGCCGTCATAGATAAGATACTGAATATTTACAAGACCTTTTGTGCCCAGAGCGAGCGCAAGCTTTTCGGAGCTGTCACAGACGGTCTTTAAGAATTTGTCACTCAGATTATAGGGCGGGTAAACGGCTATCGAGTCGCCCGAGTGCACGCCCGCACGCTCGATATGCTCCATAATACCGGGGATAAGCACGTCCTCGCCGTCGGAAATAACGTCAACCTCAAGCTCGGTGCCGGGCATATATTTGTCGACAAGCACGGGATTCTCAATTCCGCCCGATAATATGGTTTTCATATATCTGACGGTGTGTTCCTCGCTTCTCGATATGGTCATATTCTGACCGCCGATTACGTATGACGGGCGCAGAAGTACGGGATAGCCGAGCTTCTTCGCCGCCTCAACCGCCTCGTCAACCGTATTGACGCCCATACCCTTCGGGCGTCTGATATTGAAGCTTTCAAGCAGCTCGTCGAAACGGCTTCTGTCCTCAGCCGTATCAATGCTCTCGGCAGAGGTACCGAGTATCTTTATGCCGTTTTTGTCAAGGAACTGCGTCAGCTTGATAGCGGTCTGTCCGCCGAAAGCGACAACTACGCCGACAGGCTTCTCAACCTTAATTATATTCATTACGTCCTCGGGCGTAAGCGGCTCGAAGTAAAGTCTGTCAGCCGTATCGTAGTCGGTCGAAACGGTTTCGGGATTGTTGTTGACGATAACTACGTCATAACCCATTTCACGAAGCGTCCAGGTGCAGTGAACCGAGCTGTAATCGAATTCAATACCCTGCCCTATTCTGATGGGACCCGAGCCGAGAACCATAATCACGGGCTTGCCGCTTCTCTCAAACTCACGCGCCTCGCAGTAGCTGTCGGCGGTTGAATAGAAATACGGCGTTTCCGCGTCGAACTCAGCCGCGCAGGTATCGACCATTTTGTATGAATAATCAAATTCGGGCAGACTGTCGGCGCCCGTAAGCTTCATAATAGCGGAGTCGGTGTAGCCGAGCTTCTTAGCCTTTAGATAAATTTCGTCTAAGAACACTCTTCCGCTTGCAATTTCATTTTCAAAATCGGCAAGATTCTTAAGCTTATATAAAAACCACTTGTCAATTTTAGTTAAAAAGTGTATATCGTCAACCGACACGCCGCTTTTGAGCGCTTCAAAAACGGTGAAAATGCGTCTGTCGTTCTGTTCAAGCAGGCGTTCCCTGACGGGTTTATCGTTGAGCGGTTCGCAATTGAGCGTGTCAAGCGAGATTTCCGCTCCCCTGACTGCTTTTAGAAGCGCCGCCTCAAACGACGAAGCGATAGCCATTACCTCGCCCGTCGCCTTCATCTGAGTGCCGAGCTTACGCGACGAGCCCTGAAACTTGTCAAATGGCCACTTCGGGAACTTGACTACAACGTAGTCGAGCGTAGGCTCGAAGCAGGCGCAGGTCTTGCCCGTGATATCGTTTTTGATTTCGTCGAGCGAATAGCCGAGCGCAATTTTGGTAGTAATTTTCGCTATCGGGTAACCCGTCGCCTTTGAAGCGAGAGCCGATGAACGCGAAACACGGGGATTAACCTCGATTACCG
>JAEEUJ010000129.1 GCA_016290515.1 Clostridiaceae bacterium | reverse complement strand
ACGAAAACGAGGTAGCACAATATCTTGACCTCAACAGAGTTATACGCAACATTCCGACAGGCTTTCAGGCAAACGAGCTTATCGGCAGAATTTTCATCGTAACGGGTACGGGCAAGTATTTCAAAAACATCGAAAAGGATCCCGAAAACAATCTCGGCATTATCAGAATCGCAGACGACGGCGCGACTGCCGAGCTTCTCTGGGGTTATGCCGACGGCGGCAGATTCACAAGCGAATTACCCGCGCACCTTATGAGCCATATTTCAAGACTTTCCGTCAATCCCGACAACAGAATCATAATGCACTGTCATCCCGATTACACACTTGCCATGACTCAGGTGCATGAGATGGACGAAAGGGCGCTTACACGTACACTCTGGAAGCAGATGACCGAGAGTATAGTGGTATTCCCCGACGGTCTGGGCGTTTTGCCGTGGATGGTCTGCGGCACGAATGAAATCGGTGAGGCAACCGCCGAAAAGATGAAAAAATACCGCCTTGTTGTCTGGACGCTTCACGGAATATACGGAGCGGGCAAGGATATGGACGAAACCTTCGGACTTATTGAAACAGTTGAGAAGGCGGCAAAGCAGTATATGCTGACGGCGCATCTTGAGAAGCTCAACACCATTTCCGACGCTCAGTTAAAAGCGCTTGCCGAGCGTTTCGAAGTTGATTACAGAAAAGATTTTCTGGATATCTGATAATAACTAAAAAATATCCCCGAAGCAATTTCAGCTTGCTTCGGGGTGTTTTTTATTGGCTTTGTTTTCAGCATTCAAAGGAATGTTTTCCGCTTTTGAGCAGTGCTTCGGTCCCGTCGGGAAGAATAAGCTTTGCCGTTGTGTTTGACGGTATTTCAAAGCTGAAAACGGTTTTTCCGTTTTTTCTTTCCCACTCGGAAACAATTTTTCCGTAAGCGGAGTTGTATTCGGCTTTTGCGCTTGTCAGCGTTCCGCCCGGCAGCGGCTGAAGGGTAAACCGATTTTCGCCGCTTATTCTGATTCCGCAGACGGTGTCGTACAGAAAAGCGCAGACGGCGCCGGGAGAATAGTGGTTCATGGAATGGGAAAGCGGATGATTGTTTTCGTCATACATTATGTAGTCTTCCCAGATTGTCGTTGCGCCGCCTTCAACCATTGCAAGCCAGCCGGGAGCCTTTGTGTTTTCGAGCATACGGTAGGCGGTGTCGGCGTAGCCGTACTTAACGAGAACACCGAGCACAAACGGCGTTGAAAGGAAGCCCGTTCCGACGGTGTAATTTCTGTTGACCGCACTTTCGTTAAGGTCGTTTGCAACCGACTTTTCCGCTTCGCCGTCGAGCAGCCCGAGCGCAAGCGAGCGCACCATAGGCGCCTGTCTGGGGGCGTTTACGTGTCCGTCCTTGACGAAATAATAGTTATAAGCTTCTTTAGCCTTTTGTGAAAATTCCTCACATTCGGCGGCTTTAACGTCCATACCGATTTCACGCAGCATTTCGGCTAAAAGTCCCGTCGTGTAATGGGCGTAGGCGGTGGTAAGCTCCGGCTTCGGCAGATGCACTTCGGATAAGAAATCAAATTCAGGCTCGCACCATTCTCCCCAGTGATTGCCGCTTTCAATAACGTAGTTTTCGTACGGTGAAGACGGTACGTAATACTGTCTGTTGGGATTGTCGGGGTCGGAAAGTGCAGCCTTCTTTTCGCTTTTGTCCTCAGCGGCGTGACGGGCAAATCTGTACCAGCCGAGCATCAGATCAAGATTGTCGGTGATAAAGTTTCTGTCGCCGTAAAACTTCCACAGTCTGTACGGAATAATAACCGCGGCATCGCCCCAGCCTGCAGCCTGGTGCATTTCCCAGTTGTCGGTCTCGGGGAAAGGCGTAGGCGATACGTTCAGCACTCTGCCGTCAGCGTGCTGACAGTCCCTGACATCTGTAAGCCATTTTCTGAAAAATGCGGCGGAATCGCAAAGGTATGCGGCGGTAGTGGAGAATACCTGCGCGTCGCCGTCCCAACCGCTTTTTTCACGGGCGGGACAGTCGGTGGGCACGTCAACAAAATTCGATTTGAGACTCCAGACGGTGTTTTCGTGATACTTGTTAATCTTTTCATTTGAGCAGGTGAATTTTCCCGTAAAGTCAAGCTTTGAGTACACGGCAACCGCTTCAAAATCTTCGGCGTTTACCTCGTCAAGACCTTCGACAAGCGCATAACGGAAGCCCGAGTAAAAGCCTTCGGGTTCAAAAAACTGCTCCTCGCCGTTGCAGGTGAAAACGATTTCCTGCAGTATTTCGGGAGAACCCTCTTCAACTTTAATCGTGGCCCTGCTGTATTCGCCGTTGTCCAGCACTTCGGTCATACGAAGGCGAATTGTCTGTCCGCTTTCGCCCTTGATACGGAATTTGATAAAGCCCGCAAGATTCTGTGAAAAATCAAGAATTTTACTGCCTGTCGGTGAAATCAGAAGCTTTGCGGGGAAATGCTCGGCTTCAAAAATACCGTCGGACTCCGAAGCAGTCGGGATAACGCCGTAGTCCGTCAGCTTTGCCTTTCCGGAATAGGTCGGCACAAGACGGGAATCGTATATTTCGCCGTCCTTCAGGTCCGCGTATCTTACGGGGCCGTCATTACTCCAGTCAAAGTTTTCGTCGGTAATCACGGTCTGCTTTCTGCCGTCCTCGTAATCGATTACAAGCTGAGCGAGAAGCTTTCTCTGATTGCCGTACTGGTTATGCGCGTTTCCGTAGCCGAGCTTGCCCATGTACCAACCATCCGTCAGTGTGAAAGCAAGGCGGTTATCCTGTTTTAACAAATCCGTTACGTCATAAGTCTGATAATGCAGCTTTTTGCCGTATTCCGTTGTGCCCGGAGCGAGTACGCCGGGCAGGCGCGTACCGTTGACGTAAGCGGTATATGAGCCGAGGGCGGTGGCATAAAGCCTTGCCCTTTTAACCTTGCCGTCAATACTGAAATCGGTTTTGAAGCAATCTGCAGGGAGGCGCTCGCCGTCACTGACAAGACCGCTTGTAATCCACTTTGCGCTCCAGTCATCACTAAAAAGTCCCGCTTCAAACCACGCGGTTTCGGATCCCTCGGATTCTCCGTTATCATCCCATACGGTTACGTTCCAGAAATATTTTTCACGGCTTTTAAGCCGAAAATCTGCGGCGCAGTTCATTGATGACGAAGGCACCTTTTCGCTGTCGAATACAATTTCGTTCTCAGCGTTCTTTACGCTTACGCGATAGGCGGTCTGGGTGATTCCGCCGTCGACGTTCCATGTAAAGCGAAGCTTCTTATCGTCAATCCCGAGGGGATTTTTTCTGTGATTTATCTGTAATCTGACAGGTTTCATTTTTCGGCCTCCTTTTTTATCTGTCCTTATTTTATCACAGCGTTTTCCCGATTTCAACAAATCAATCTGCGTTGAAATACAACGATTTACTTTAGATTAATATTTTTGAAAAATTTGTTCTATTTTTTTAAGCTTTATAACACTTATTGAATTATATATGTTATAATAAACCCAAATAAGCATTTGCGAGGTGCGGTATGAATTACGAGCAAGCCCGAAAAGCAGCAGAAAAAATTGTGTCTCAGATGACAGCCGAGGAAAAAATGTCACAGCTGTTGTTTAATTCCCCTGCGATTGACCGCCTTAACATTTCATCATACAACTGGTGGAACGAAGCGTGCCACGGCGTAGCAAGGGCAGGTGTCGCAACCGTCTTTCCGCAGTCAATAGCAATGGCGGCGAGCTTCAACCCGCCTCTGGTCAGGGAGGTTGCCGAGGCTGTATCGACCGAGGGCAGGGCAAAGTACAACAAAAGCGTTGCCCACGGCGACCGCGATATTTACAAGGGACTTACCTACTGGGCGCCTAACATAAATATTTTCCGCGATCCGCGTTGGGGCAGAGGGCAGGAAACCTGCGGCGAGGACCCGTTCTTAACCTCGCAGATTGCAACCGAGTACATTAAGGGACTTCAGGGCGAAGGCGAATTTCTGAAGGCGGCTTCGTGCGCCAAGCATTTTGCCGCGCATTCGGGTCCCGAGGGAGAGCGCCACAGCTTTGACGCAAAGGTGTCAAAAAAGGATCTCGCGGAAACCTATCTGCCTGCATTTGAAAAGGCGGTTGAATGCGGCGTAGTCGGCGTTATGGGTGCTTATAACAGGCTTAACGGCGAGCCCTGCTGCGCAAACAGCTTCCTTATGGATATACTCAGAAACAAGTGGGGCTTTAACGGATATTTCGTTTCCGACTGCGGCGCAATCAACGACATCTATGCAGGACATAAGTTTACCGATTCGCTTGAACAGGCGGCGGCAACTGCGCTCAAGGCAGGCTGCAACCTGAACTGCGGTGAGGCATATCTTGCACTCAAAGACGCTTACAAGCACGGACTTGTGTCCGACAGCGATATCACCGAATCGGCAGTAAGACTGTTTACAATACGAACAATGCTCGGCGAGTTTGAAGAAAACAGACCGTACAGCGATATACCCTACAGCAAGGTTTGCTGTAAGGAGCATAAGCAGCTAAATCTCAGGGCTGCGCAGGAGTCACTTGTCTTACTTGAAAACAAAGACTCTTTCCTGCCGCTTGACGAAAACAGCGAAATAAAAATCGCCGTAGTCGGACCGAATTCCATGAGCCGTCTGGCTCTTGAGGGAAACTATAACGGACACGCCGACGAGTATATTACGGTTGCCGACGGTATCAGAATAGTATTCAAGAATGCAAGTGTTACCGTGGCTGACGGAGCTGCAATAAGGGGAGTCAATTCAGCGCGCTGGAACGACTTTTCCGAGCTTCTCAGCGAGGGCGTTGCCGCCGCGGAGGAGGCAGATGTCACGGTGCTTTGTCTCGGACTTGACCGCACGATTGAGGGCGAGGACCTCGGCTTCGGAAACGATTTTACCGATTGCGGCGACAGAGTGTCGATGGCGCTTCCCGAAAATCAGCAGAGGCTTGCCGAGGCGGTCTGTGAGGTTTGCGATAATGTTGTTGCGGTTGTTTTATGCGGCAGCTGTGCGGATCTCGGCGAAACCGTAAGAAGCAAGGCAAAGGCCGTAATACACGGCTGGTACCCCGGCGCTCTCGGTGGCTTGGCAATAGCAGGACTTATTGTGGGCAGATTTTCACCGTGCGGACGTTTGCCGATTACGTTTTATCACGAAAGCGACGAACTGCCCGACATAACCGACTACTCAATGAAAAACAGAACATATCGCTTTTCAAATATCAGACCGCTGTATCCGTTCGGCTACGGTCTGAGCTATACGAGCTTTG
>JAEEUJ010000128.1 GCA_016290515.1 Clostridiaceae bacterium | reverse complement strand
CTTTTTATAATTGTACTTCGCTTCATGATGGAGTGATCCCTAATGGTATTGTTGAAATAGATGATTAGGCCTTTTCTGGATGTTCCTCACTTACTAGTATAAGAATTCCTAATAGCGTTGTAAAAGTAGGGCGTGAAGCATTTTATAAATGCAATGCACTTATGGTTGCTATTGTCCCAAGCAATGTAACAAGTATAGATACTGACGCCTTCGGATATTATTATGACGATTGGCGCGGTCGCAGAGTGCTAAATGGTTTTGTTTTATATGGATATGTTGGTACAGCTGCTGAAAGATATGCAAATAAAAATGATATTGTTTTTATTCCGTTAGATAGTGTTGAACACATCTGTCCCTTCCCGATTTATTATTGGTCGGATGATAATAGCATTTGTACAGCAACAGCACAATGCCTTTTGCATAACGATGAAACAGTTGAGGAAATTGTTGGCACTGCTTCTATTATTAGTGTTGAGCCGGGGTGTTACAACAGTGGAATAGAAACATATACTGCCTCATTTGAGAATTGCTTATTTGAAACACAAACAAAAGATGTTACCATTGATGCTGTAGGTCATAATTGGGCTTTGCCTACCTATACTTGGTCGTCTGATAACAGCAAATGCACGGCGACAAGGGTATGCTCAAGGGATTCTTCGCATAAGGAAACCGAAACCGTAAATACAACAAGCGTTACAACGGAATCAACGTACGAGAAAACGGGAAAGATTGTATATACGGCGAAGTTCACAAATTCGGCATTTGCAACACAGACCAAGACGGTTACACTGCCCGTAAAGACATTCCCGGATGTTAAGAGCAGCGATTGGTTCTACACTGCGGTTCAGTATAATGCCGAGAGAGGCTTCATTACGGGCTTCAAGGACGGAACCTTCGGCCCGAATAAACAGCTTACCCGTCAGGATTTCGTTGTTATTCTTGCCCGTATCGCGGGCGCAGATTTAACTTCTTACGAGAATGTTCAGAGCACTATGCCCGATGTAATCAAGGGTTCATATTATGCGGCGGCTGTCAACTGGGCAGTTGATAACGGAATTATCGGCGGCTACACCGGCGGCGCAAAAGCGGGTAAGTTCGGCGTAGGCGATCCGATAACAAGAGAACAGGTTTGCGTAATTCTCTACAGATATATGGGTTCACCCGCAATAACGGGCGCGGATAATACACTCAAGCCTTTCGCGGACGCTGGCAAGATAAGCTCCTTTGCAAAGAACGCGGTAGTTTGGGCAATTCAGAACGGTGTAATAAGCGGTAAGAAGCCCGACACGCTTGCTCCCACGGTAACTGCTTCCCGTGCAGAAATCGCAACGATAGTAATGCGTATGGACAAGGCGGGAATGTTTAACGAATAAGCACAACAAAATAAACAAGGCAGGAGAAATCCTGCCTTGTTTTTATGCGTAGGGGCGACCTGCGGTCGCCCGCGGGCGATTCGTGAATCGCCCCTACACAGTTTTTTCTTATTATAGCATCGAATTGTAAACACGACTCAACCTCTCCTGCTAAGGAGAGGGGGACCGCCGAATGGCGGTGGAGAGGTTAATAAACTCACAATTCTTTAACCCCTCAGTCATTTTGCCTAAGGGCAAAATGACAGCTCCCCTGACAAGGGGAGCTTGAAAGGTTACGCTCTATATAATATTACAGCATCGAATCGTAAATCTTTATATTCACCGTTTCCTGCTCGCAGTTGTGGCGGTAGATGCTCATTACAAGCCCTATGCCGAGATATACGCAGAGGTTTGCCGAGCCGCCCGCCGAGAAGAAGGGGAGGGTGATACCGACAACGGGCAGAAGCATTAAACACATACCGACGTTGATGATAAGCTGTCCCGCTATCATCGCCGCCATACCGCAGCAGATAAGGTTGGTTGACTGCTCGGACGATTTGCGTCCCGTTGAGATAATCCTCACGGTGATAAGCACCAGTAAAACGAGAGCGGCGATACAGCCGATGAAGCCGAGCTCCTCGCCGATAACGGCGAAAATCATATCGTTCTGTCCCTCGGGGATAAGTCCCGCCTGAGTATAGGAGCCTTTGAAAAGACCCTGACCGGTGAAGCCGCCCGAGCCTATTGCGTTGAGGCCGTACTTCTGCTGATAGATTATATCGGGGTAAAGGTCGGGGTGAATGAGCGCTAGCACTCTGTCGCGCTGAAGCTGTTTTAATCCGTACAGCCAGAGAAGCGGCGACGAGGCGGCAATCACGGCGAAGATGCCGACAAAATAACCCCAGTGCACGCCTGCCGCGAAGAGCATAACTGCTGCTATGACGATAAATACGAGCGACGAGCCCATATCGCCCGTCAGCGCAACGAGAGCTATAGGAACGAGTGCGTGCGCGCCGAGCTGAACGATGCTGAAAATACTGTTGAGCTTGTCCCGAAGCTTTTCAAGATGCACGCTGAAGGTGATTATAAAGCCTATCTTGACAAGCTCCGACGGCTGAAAGTTGACGGGTCCGAATTTAAGCCAGGTATGAACGTCGCTTCTCGCGGACGGGCCCGTACCGAATTTGAACAGAAGCAGCATTAGCACCACGCTGACACCCGCTATCACGTACCAGAATTTAGTGAACGCCCGATAGTCGATAAGCGATATCATAACCGAGGCGGCAAGACCGAGTGCGACGGCGGCAACCATAACGATAAACTCACGCGAAAAATGCCCGTCCTCGCCGAGTGAATAGCGCGTTGCGCTGTAAACCATCAGACAGCCGTAAACCGAGGTGAAAAAGCACATAAGGAAAAGATACAAATCGGTACGCCTTATAAATTCCTTAAAGACGCCGTTGCTTCTTTTCATATTTTCACCTCCGTAATTTTTGATGATAATATTATATATTGTATCCGACTTTATTTCAAGTAAAACTATTTACTTAAACAGGGTTTAATGATAAAATAAAGCTATGCAGATATTCAATACCGACAGTTATGAAAAGACCGTCGCTCTCGGTGAGCGGCTGGGAAAAAAGCTGAAAGGCGGCGACGTTGTCGCGTTTTTCGGCTCACTGGGTATGGGCAAAACTGCGTTTACCACGGGAATAGCAAAGGGAATGGGACTTGACGACGCCGTCAGCAGTCCGACCTTCGCGATAGTCAACGTTTACGGCAAAAACTCGCAGCTTTGCCACTTTGATATGTACCGCGTGGACAGCTGGGAGGATTTGTACTCGACAGGATTTTTTGACTATCTCGACATGGGCAGCGTGCTGGCCGTCGAGTGGAGTGAGAATATCGAAAATGCCCTGCCCGAAAATGCGATAAGAATTACTATCGAAAAGGGCGAGGGCGATAATGACCGCGTGATTAAGATTGAGGGGTGTGAGGACGCTATATGAGAATACTTTGTCTTGAATGCTCCTCGGTTTCGGCGAGCGCCGCCATTGTTGAGGACGGCAGAACTCTCGGCGCCGATTTCGTGAAATCGGGACTGACGCACTCGCAGACGCTTATGCCGATGCTTGAAAAGATAATTAAAGAAAACGGCATAGATATAAACTCCGTTGACCTCTTCGCGTGTACCGCGGGACCCGGCTCGTTCACTGGCGTGAGAATAGGCGTTGCGGCGATAAAGGGACTTGCAGACGCGAAAAAGAAACCCTGCTTTGCGCTCTCAACTCCCGAGGTTATCGCGTATGCTCACCGCGCCTTTGACGGCATAGTCTGCGCGGTTATGGACGCGCGGTGCAGTCAGGTCTATACCGCCTGCTTTGAGGGGAAAAAGCGTATTACGCCCGACGAGGCGATACTCATTGACGAATTAAAGGACAGGCTTCTTTCATATAAAAAGCCGATACTTTTCTCGGGCGACGGAGCGGAGCTTGTTTATTCACGGCTTAAGGACCTTGTTCCCGCCTGCGTTATTGCCGACGAAGCGGTACGTTATCCGACCGCCGAAAACGCGGCGAAGCTCTGTTTTGAGAAGCTTTCAGACGGTGAAAAACCCGTCTCTGCTCACGAGCTTCTGCCCGTGTATCTGAGAGTGCCTCAGGCGCAACGTGAACTCAATAAGAAAAATAATATAAAAGGAGATATATGAAATGCTTTATTTAGGAGCCGACCACGGCGGATTTGAACTCAAGGAATCCATCAAGAAGTATCTTGACGAAAAGGGGATTGATTACGTTGACTGCGGCACTCATACACCCGAGTCAATCGACTATGCGCTTATCGCGAAGAAAACCTGCGACGAGATAGTTAAGTCAAAGGACAATATGGGCATACTCTGCTGCGGCACGGGTATCGGTATTTCGATGGCCGCCAACAAGGTCAACGGCATCAGGGCGGCGTGCTGCTCAGATTATTTCTCTGCGAAATATACCCGCCTTCACAATAACGCAAACGTCCTTTGTATGGGCGGCAGAGTCGTCGGAGCGGGACTTGCCATAGAGCTTGTTGACGTATTTCTCAAAACCGGCTTCGAGGGCGGCAGACACCAGAGAAGAATCGATCAGCTGACCGATATTGAAAACGCTCAAAAATAAACTTGTATTTTGTCGGCTGAAATAGTATAATATTATTCGAAAAAATAATCAGGAGGAAGCATATATGGCACTCACAATTACAAACCATCCGCTTATTCAGCATAAGCTCTCGATTTTAAGAGATAAAAGAACGGGCTCCAAGGAATTCAGAAGCCTGATTTCCGAAATTGCCAACCTTCTCTGCTACGAGGCGACGAGAGACCTTCCGCTTATGGAGGTTGAGGTTGAGACACCCATCGCAAAATGCAAGACAAAGGTTATCGCAGGTAAGAAGCTCTGCTTCGTTCCGATTTTAAGAGCAGGTACGGGCATGCTTGACGGCGTGCTTCAGATGGTTCCGTCGGCGAAGGTCGGTCATATCGGTATGTACCGCGATCCCGAGACGGCACTTCCCGTTCCGTATTACTGCAAGCTTCCCGACGATATCGCTCACCGTGAGGTTTTCGTTCTCGATCCGATGCTTGCAACGGGCGGCTCGGCTATCGACGCCATCAATCAGATCAAGAAGGACAACCCGATGTCCGTTAAGTTTATGTGCATCATCGCCGCTCCCGAGGGACTTGAGGCTCTTCAGAAGGCTCATCCCGACGTTGATATCTACTGTGCGGCTCTTGACGACCACCTTAACGAGCACAAGTACATCGTTCCCGGTCTCGGCGACGCGGGCGACAGAATCTTCGGTACGAAATAATATTAACATATCAAAAAAGCAGACTCTATCGAGTCTGCTTTTTTATTCGACAAATCGGAGTTTGTAGGGGAGATTGATAAACCTCTTTCGTTCCTTCCCCTCTCAGGGGAAGGGGGACCGCCGTAAGGCGGTGGATGAGGTAAACTACGACCTCATCAGTCTTTTTGCTTCGCAAAAATCCAGCTTCCCCTAC
>JAEEUJ010000127.1 GCA_016290515.1 Clostridiaceae bacterium | reverse complement strand
CGTCCTTGTTCTGACAAACGATTTACACCAGCTTGTTTTCGTGTTCAGGCCGCAGTTTGAAAACTGGGATAACGATTACACCTACGGCGCTCTTTTCTATGTTATAACATTCTGGCGCTACGCTCTTTATATTGCTGCGATAGTCATTCTTATCATCAAGTGCCGTATTGTTTCGGCAAGGAAAAATGCGTGGATAATTCTCGTTCCGTTTGCCGTCGGCGCCGTGCTCAACGCGTTGATTGTTACGGGAAATCTGCCCGTGATCAACGGCTCAAAGATACTTGAATTTCCCGAAATTCTTATCAGCACCGTTGCGATTGTGTTGGAATGCTGTATTCAGCTCGGACTTATTCCGACCAACACCGATTACGGAAAGCTCTTTCAGAAATTCTCGATTGCGGCGCAGATTACCGACAGAGACGGTAATCCCGTTTACTCATCAAACAACGCCAAGCCCCTTACCGCACGGCAGTTTTCAATGCCGGGCGGCTCGCGTATAGACGAGCACACCGTGCTTCATAAAATGAAGATACCGGGCGGCTTCGGCTTCTGGCAGGACGATATGACCGAGATTGACCGCCTTAATGACGAACTTGAGGAAGCCAAGGAAGGGCTGGCGCAGGAAGCGGAGCTTATCAGGCTTCGTAACGAATTAAAAGAAAAACAGACAAAAACTGAGCAGAGGACTCTCGTTTACGATACTATTGCAAAGCGCACGCAGCGTCAGTCTCAGCTGATTTCGCGCTATGCGGAAACCGCACGCAAGTCCGACGATAAAGCGCTCAAGGAAACGATGCGCGGCAGAATAACCCTGCTGGGCGCATATATAAAGCGTTATGCCAACCTTATGCTTCTCTCGCAGGAGAGCAGTGTTATCGAGGTCGGCGAGCTCGGACTTTCCGTTTCCGAGGTGCTTCGCTATCTCAACTTCTGCGGTATTCCGGGCGAGTTCGTCTCAAATGCCGACTGCACAGTAAACGCCGATGCGGCGCTTGCGGTGTTTGAGGCGTTTGAAACTCTGCTTGAAACCAACATCACAAGCCTTAAAGGCGCGTTTGTCAATCTGTCCGCTCAGGACGGAGCTTTGTTCAAGCTGACGCTTGAAAATCTTGTTGAGCCACTGACAAAGGAAGCCGAAAACGCTCTTTCGGACGCAGGCGTAACCTGTGAGATAACGAGTGAGGACGGCGTGACTTATATCAGCTTCACCCTGCAGAAGGGAGGCGAAGCGGTATGAATTCATTTATCACTCTTTCACCTCTTGCGCGTTCCGCTTTTGCTTTGTGGGCGTTGCTTCTCTGTCTTATCTGCATCGGAAGCGGTATGCTGTCGGTTGTTAAGAAAAGATTCCGCCTGACCTTGTTTGCTTTGGTTCTGTTCGTTCCGTCATTCGTTTTGTGGCAGATAGTATTCGATTATTCGCTTTTCTTCAAGACGGGAACGTTCTCCCGCTTAACACAGACAGCGGGCTCTGTTTCGTGGATTAACTGGCTTGTCTGCCTTGTTTTGCTGACTGCTTTTTCGGCAATTCTGTTTTGGTTTAATATAAAATACGATAAAACGTATATTACCCCCGGCGCCATAAAGCTCTATCTTGACAAGATGCCCTGCGGCGTATGTTGCTGGCGGGAAAACGGCCGTGTGCTGTTTTCGAATATCTGTATGAACGAGCTTTGCGTTGCAATTACAAAAAGCGCTCTGCTCAACGGCAATCAGTTTTGCGATGCAGTAAAGGACGGTATCAAGAGTGTTGACGGCAAGGTCTGGCGTTTTTCGAGCCGTGAGATAACTGTTGACGGTGAAACGCTTTATGAGATGATAGCTTCCGATATTACCGCAGAATATTCAAAAACAGAGGCTCTTGAAAGGGATAAAACTGAGCTTTCAAGGCTTAACAGCGAGCTTCGTGAGTATTATATGAGCATAGACGAATCTGTCAAAAGGCAGGAAATCCTTCAGGCGAAGATGAATATTCACGACGAGATGAACCGACTTATGCTTTCGACCGTGGCGGCTGACAGCGATGACAGTCAGGCGCTCGACAGAATATTCTCGCTCTGGGAACAGAATGCGCTGCTTCTCTGTATGGAAACGGACAGCAATGCGAATGTTCAGCAGGCCGACGCGCTCGACTCGCTTGCAAAGGCGCTCGGAATCGAAATTGTGCGGGATGAAGATTTGCCCGATATCCTTAATGAAAAACAAAAGGAGCTGTTCTTCTTCACGGCGCAGGAGGCGCTCATAAACGCCGTAAAGCACGCTCAGGCGAAAAGGCTTGAAATATCATTTGAAAGAACGGACGGTTCGCTTGTCTGCCGTTTCTCAAACGACGGAAAGCTTCCCGAAGGCGAAGTGCATTTTGAAGGCGGACTTGCAAATATACGGCTTCTTGCCGAAAAGCAGAACGCTTCGGTCTATACCGAAATCGGCGAAAAATTCACTCTTGTTCTTAAATATCAGCCAAACGGATGATGTGTTTTTCGTCAATTGAGTATAGAATAACAGCAAAGGGGGGATAAGAATGCCGTACAACGTTCTCCTTGTCGAGGATCAGGCGATGCCTCGCGAGCTGTTTGAGATTTATATCAATTCAAGCGAGGATTTCAATCTTCTGCTTTCGGTTTCAAATGCGTCCGCCGCGTTTTCCGTCTGCGAAAACAACAGGGTGGATTTAATCCTCATGGACGTTATGACGGAGCTCGGCCACAGCGGTCTTGATGCCGCCGAGGAGATTAAAAAGGAATTCCCCGCGATTAAGATAATCATTGTTACCTCGATGCCCGAGTATTCATGGCTTTCAAGGGCGAGGAAGATAGGCGTTGACTCCTTCTGGTACAAGGACGGTCAGAAAAACAGCATACTTGAGGTCATGAAGCGCACTATGGAGGGCGAGCATATTTATCCCGATGAAACGCCGCTGATTCATATCGGCAACGCCACAAATCACGAGTTTACCGAGCGTGAGCTTGATATACTCAAGGAGCTTACCACGGGCGACACGAATGCGGCGATAGCCGAGCGGCTGAACGTATCGGTTGCAACTGTTAAAAGCCACATACAGCACCTTATGGAAAAGACGGGCTTCAAGACGCGCACGGAGCTTGTCAGCGAGGCGAGAAGCAAGGGAATAGTTATCAAGGACTGATGAGATTTTCATCAGTCTTTTTTATTGCAAATCGGAAAAATCATACTTTTGGCTGATGTGCATAAATGCTTAAATTGTTATAATGAAAAAGCAATAATAGTATAATTGCATCCAAAAAGCAATAAAAAAGGAAAGGAAGAACCTTATGAAAAAAACGTTATCAGTCTTATTATCCCTGCTTATGCTTCTGAGCATAATCTCGGGGCTCAGCTTCTCGGCATCTGCGGGTTATCAGTCAGGTTACTCGTATGACGTTATCAACGGAAATGAAGCCGAGATTACGGCTTATACGGGAACGGAAATGACAACCTTTAACATTCCTTCGAATTTCGGTGATTATACCGTAACGAGCATCGGCGACGGCGCATTTTCGGACAACGATTATATGCAGACCTTGAATATCCCCGCAACGATAAACAATATCGGAGTTCAGGCGTTCGAGTGCTGCGCGGCTTTAAGCGGCGTATATATCCAATCCGCTTCCTTAACGATTGGCGAAAATGCATTTTTCGGCTGCTCAAGCCTGGTTACAGTTAATCTCGGCGACGGAGTTACAAGTATAGGCGCAAACGCTTTCGCTGACTGTTCAAAATTAATAAACATAAATATACCGAACACTATTACAAGTATAGATGCAGGCACAGCATTCGGCGGATGTACCAGGATGTCAAGCATAAACGTTGCGGAAGGTGCTCCGAATTATTATTCTGAGAACGGAGTATTGTTCGGCAGAAACGGTATCGGCGGCGACGTCAGCATGTTAAAGTATCCCGAGGGTAAGGAAGACACTAACTATGCTATTCCCGCAGGCGTAAAGACCTTAAGATACGGCGCTCTCAGAAACCTTGCAAAGCTTGAAACTCTCAGCGTTCCGACGTCTGTTAAATCAATCGATTCCGGCGCGGTTTATAACTGCCCGAAGCTCAAGGACGTTTACTATGAAGGCACCGAGGCGCAATGGAATGCTATTACAATCGGCGCGGCAGAAAACAACAGCCTTACTAACGCAACGATTCATTATAAAACTACAATCAACTCAATCGCCGTTACCGGCGTTACGGCTCCCGCCAAGGGCGCAAAGCCCGCTTATAAGGCGACTGTCGCTTTAACGGCAAATTACACCGTAACCTCCGCTTACGACGGCGGAAATATCAAAAACGGCGTTGTATGGCGTGACGTAACCGCCAACAAAGAGCTCAAATCAACCGATACCTTTGAAGCGGGACATTCCTACTCGGTAAGAGTATATCTCAGAGCAAAGGACGACTGCGGCTTCCCGAGACCGTTCAGCGGAACGGCTACCGTTAACGGCACCAATGCTACTGCGCAGCCTGCGGATTCTTCGGCAACGGCTGATTTCCTTCAGGATTATACCGTTGTATATACCTTCCAGAAGCTTCCCGACGACACTACTCCGCCCGATCCCATCGTTTTCCCCGACGTTGCGGAAGGCGACTGGTTCTATGAGGCGGTTCAGTACTGCGCAAGCCTCGGCTGGATTACAGGTTATAAGAACGGTAAGTTCGGACCTGCCGATCCGCTTCAGCGTCAGGATTTCGTTGTAATTCTTGCCAGAATTGCAAACGCATATCTTCCCGCTTATACTTCATGTTCGCTTAAGGACGTTGATATGAACGCATACTACGGACCGTCGGTTGCATGGGCGGTTTCGGAAGGAATTATCAAGGGCTATGATAACGGTAATTTCGGCGTAGGCGATAAGATTACCCGTGAGCAGATTTGCACGATTCTTTACAGATTCAAGGGCTCGCCTTCGGTTGACACAAGCGTTCTCAACACCTTCCCCGACAAGGGCAGCGTAAGCTCCTTTGCAACGGATGCTATGGCATGGGCTGTTGCGAACGGCGTTATTACCGGTAAGAACGGTAATCTCGCACCGGTTGCAAACGCTTCGAGAGCCGAAATCGCAACAATCATTATGCGTATGGATAAGAACGGCATGTTTTAATTGATCCCTTAAATAAAAAAACAAGGCAGGAATTCCTGCCTTGTTTTTTTTGTCTGTTAAATTTGAGTTTGTCGAGGGCTTCGACCTCGGAGCTAAATACGTCCTGTGGACGAGCTAAATTGCCTGACGGCAGCTAAATTCTTGCTATGCAAGAGCTGAATTTGCCTTCGGCAAGCTGTGGGGAAGCTCCGCTTCCGAACATTTTATAACACTTACGGCGTATATCTTACTAAGCGTAGGGGCGATTCACGAATCGCCCGTCAAAGTCTGCTATAATTCATTCGGACGCCCGCAGAGGGGCGTCCCTACGCGTAGGGACGGGTCTCCGTGCCCGTCCGTTT
>JAEEUJ010000012.1 GCA_016290515.1 Clostridiaceae bacterium | reverse complement strand
ACGTTTTATCACGAAAGCGACGAACTGCCCGACATAACCGACTACTCAATGAAAAACAGAACATATCGCTTTTCAAATATCAGACCGCTGTATCCGTTCGGCTACGGTCTGAGCTATACGAGCTTTGAATTCAAAAATCCGACCGTTGTAAAGAATTACGGTGAAGCGGCGGTTGTAAGCGTCGAGGTGTCAAACACGGGCGCATTTGATAGTGCAATCAAGGTACAGTGCTATGCTCATTTTGACGACAGCCGCACCGAAACCCCGAAGCTTCAGCTTTGCGCGGTTGCCCCGTTGTATCTTAAGAGCGGAGAAGCGCAGACCGCCGAACTTGTAATTGATAAGTTCTGGTTAAAGGCGGTGCTTGAAAACGGCGATAGAGTAACGCCCGACGGCGGTATTACGCTGTATATCGGAGACGGTCAGCCCGGCTTCTGCGAGGGTTCATTAACGCTTGAAATATAATAAGCGCACGGAGGTTGCTCTATGTATAACGAAAAAATGAAAAGACGCGTTTTTTCAAAGCTTGAAAACTCACTGAAGATTTACGAACGTTTACTTTTTACCGAGGTCGGTCAGCTTCAGGACGTAAAATCGCTTTATACTCACGAGCATTTCAGAAGCGTTCCCGACTCGGTAACTCAGCCGATAGCAAAAGGAACAACCTGGGGTGACGAATGGGGCTCGCTTTGGGTTAAGGGCTCATTTGAGATTACCGAGGAGCTGGCAGGAAAACCGGTTTATGCGCTGTCGGAATGCGGCGGCGTTGAACAGCTTTTCTTTATCAACGGTGTGCCGAAGGGTATATTCAACAGCAAAAACCGCGAATATATAGGCGGTGTTCATTGCTCTCAGTACATAGGCACTTTCGGGAAAGGAGAGCGCTTCGAGCTCGCGTTTGAATGCTACGCGGGACATTATGACCCCGATACCGACCCTTACAATAATTACTTTGAACCCGACAGAAGTCAGACCTTTTCACATTGCTATAACGGCGTGAAAATCTGTGTGAGAAACGACGAACTTTTCACTCTGATTTTTGACCTCAAGGAGCTTCTGGGAATAATAAATGCCTTTGATAAGGACAGCTTCCTTGCCGCAAAGGCGGAAAACGCGCTGCTTGAAATCAACGCCGTGCTTCCTCTTTCGCCCGTTGACATTGACGCTCAGGGCTTCGCGGACGGCGTAAAGAAAGCGCTCGCAATTTCAAGAGAATTCTTCAAAGGCCGGAACAGCCGCCTTTTCGGAAAGGTCGGCATAATAGGCCACTCCCATATGGATACGGCGTGGCTCTGGCCCGTTTCGGAAACAGTAAGAAAATGCGCAAGAACGTATTCAAACGCACTTCACCTTATGGAGCAGTATCCCGATTATAAATTCGTTCAGTCCTCTGCTCTTCATTCGGAGTGGATGAAGGATTATTATCCCGACATTTTCAGCGAAATGAAAAAGCGTGTCGCAGAGGGACGTTACGAGCCCAACGGCGGAGTTTACGTCGAGTGCGACTGCAATATCACCTCGGGCGAGCTGATGGCAAGACAGTTCCTGAAGGGACAGCAGTTTACCCGTGAGAACTTCAACTACACTGCCGACAGCTTCTGGCTGCCCGACACCTTCGGCTACAACGGCAACATTCCGCAGATTATGCGTCAGAGCGAAGTGAAGTACTTCTATACGACAAAAATCAGCTGGAACGACAACAACCGTTTCCCCTTTGAGAGCTTTGTCTGGAAGGGTATTGACGGCAGCGAGGTGCTTACTCACTTTAACAGAACGCATTGCTGGCCGAACGTATATGACGCGGTAAACAGCATAAGAGATATTCAGAACAAGGATTCTTCCGATATGCGCCTTATCGCCTACGGTTTCGGTGACGGCGGCGGCGGACCGACACCCGCAATGATTGAGGCGGCCGAAAGAATAACATCAATGGACGGTATGCCCGAAGTCGAATGCATGACGGTTTCCGACTTTATGAAGGAGCTTGAAGCAGGAAAGGATAAGCTTCCCGTATATGACAACGAGCTTTATCTCGAACTGCACAGAGGCACGCTTACCTCGCTTCATGAGGTTAAACGCAAAAACAGAAAAGCGGAATATGCGCTTCGCGATATGGAATATTTCAACGTTTTGAGCGGCAAGGAGCGTAATGCTCAGAGCGACAAATGGCTTAAAACGCTGCTTAAAAATCAGTTCCACGATATACTTCCCGGTACGTGTATTGCACCCGTGTACGAGGTGTTCCATAAGGAAATGGACGAGCTGATTGAGAATTATAAAAATGCAGCCGCGCAGTATGCCGAAGGTCTTACCGACGGCAGCCGCGCAGTAACGCTGTTCAATACGCTTTCGTTTGACAGAAACGACGTTGCCGACATTGAATTCAAGGGATATGCAAAGGATTATCCTTCTCAGCGTTATACCGATATTGACGGAAAAGCGCGCCTTGCCGTAGGCGGACTTAAGGTGCCTGCTTTTTCCTGCATCTCAATTGAACCGGCCGACGCTCCGATTTCCTGCGATTCTCCGTTTGAATATGACGGCACTGTTCTCAGAACTCCGTTTGCCGAAATCACCTTCGACGAAAACGGATATATTTCGTCGCTTGTTGACAGGCAGTCGGGCAGACAGCTTCGCAAGAAGGACGGCGCTCCTCTCGGTGTGTTTCTCTTCGGCGAGGATGTGCCCGAGTCCTATGACAACTGGGACTTCGACTGGGACGTATTTGAAAACCTACAGCCCGTCAACGGATTTATCGGCAGAAAGCTTGTCAGCGACGGAGCGGTTGAAATACGCCTGAGGAGCAAATTTAATATAAAAGGCAACGTTATTATTCAGGACCTTGTCTGCTATGCGGATTCCCCGAGAATTGATTTTGAAACTCAGATTGACTGGAAAACTCCGCACCGCTTTCTTAAGGCGGGCTTTGACCTTGACGTCAAGGCAAAAACGGCGAGAAGCGAAATCCAGTTCGGAGCAATTGAGCGGCCGGTTACCGCCAACAACAGCCTTGAGGTTTCAAAATTCGAGGTCTGCAACCGAAACTATACCGACATAAGCGAACCGCGTTTCGGCGCTGCGGTGCTCAATGACTGTAAATACGGTATTTCCGTCAGAAACTGCAATCTTTGTCTTTCTCTTCTTAAGGGCGGCACTCATCCTGACGGCTCGGGTGACAGGGGAGTTCATAAGCTGACCTATTCACTGCTTATACACAACAGCGCCTACTGTGCCGAAGCGGTCGTTTATCCCGCGTATGAGCTGAATGTTCCGCTGTTTGCCGTAAACGGAAGGGCAGATACAAAACAGTTTGCTTCGCTGAGCGCACCGAATATCATAGTCGAAGCGGTTAAACCCGCCGAGGATGGCAGCAACGCCTTTGTGCTCAGGCTCTATGAATGCGAGGGCTCAAAGACCGTAACCGACGTTAAGTTCTCCGAATCGGTTTCGGGAGCGGTTATTACCAATCTGCTTGAGGACGAAAAGAAAAAGCTTAACGTACATCAAAATACCGTCAGTCTTGAATTTGAACCGTTTGAAATCAAAACGCTGAAGGTTTGCAGATAAATCTCAAAAACACAAATACGAAAGGAATGCAACGGAAATGATGAAAGAATACAAGCTTGAAACACCCACCTTTGACATAGGTAAGAGTTTTGACAGTTCGTGTATAACCGTTGTCAGCTCAAACGTGCGCTGTTCGGGAAGTCAGGACAAAAACGAGAGGAACTGGTATTATCGCGGTCCGTTGCTTTTAAGGACTTTGATTGACGCCAATCCCGATATAATCGGCTTTCAGGAGGTCAAGCCCGACGCTTTTGAGCTCTTACAAAAGTCGTTGCAGGGTTACGGAAGCTTTATTGATTACCGTGAGGAGTGCGACGATCCCGAGGGCTGTCCCGTTTTTTACAATCTTTTGAAGTTTGAGGTTGAAAGGAAAGGCTCCTTCTGGCTGAGCGAAACCCCCGACAGACCTTCAAGGGACTGGGGCGCGGCGTGCTACAGAATTTGCTCGTTTGCGGTGCTGGTGCAGAAGAGTGACTCGAAGAAGCTTGCGGTGTTCAACACTCATCTCGACCACGTAAGCGAGGAAGCGAGAATAAAGGGAATACGGCTTGTTCTTGAAAAGCTCAACGGATTCGGCGGTATGCCCTGCGTTATTATGGGCGATTTCAACGACGTTGAAAGCAGTCAGACCTATATTTCGGCGTCGGAACTTTTTGACGACGCAAAATACAGAACCTCGGACACCGACAGCGGCGCTACTTATCAGGGCTGGGGAGAATCTGCGGACGGCGAGAATATCGACTATTTCTTCGTCTCCAAGCAGGGTCTGGACATTTTGCAGTACAGGGTTATAAGAACAACCTATGACGGCGTTTATCCGAGCGATCATTTCCCGATAAAACTGAAACTGAAGCTGGTATAACGCCATGCTTCGCGGTTGAAGTCACTGATGTTTTATGATAAAATACGGATATGGCAAGGGGTGAATCGGACGCATGAATTTTAACGATGCCGTACAGAAATACAATCAGAATCCCACTGATGATAATTTATATTCCGTTGCACGCGAGCTTTGCGGTCAGCTGAAAACCGCCGAAAAGCTTAAAATGCTTTCGGGTAAGCGCTTTTTCCTTCGTAACGGCGTTGACCTGATTACAAAAGGGCAGAAATACAATTGCCGTCCGTGTATTGCGGGCGGTGTGAAAAGGCTCGGCATTCCCGAGGTAGCCTTTTCCGACGGCCCGAGAGGAGTCGTTATGGGAAACAGTACCTGCTTTCCGGTTTCGATGCTCAGAGGCGCGTCGTTTGACGATGAGCTTGAATACGAAATCGGCTCTGCAATAGCCGACGAGGTTGCGGCTCAGGGCGGAAACTATTTTGCTGGCATCTGTATAAATCTTCTTCGCAATCCACGCTGGGGCAGAGCGCAGGAAACCTACGGCGAGGACCCGTATCTGCTCGGCAGAATGGGCGCGGCGCTCACAAGGGCGGTGCAGGACAAGGGCATTATAGCGTGTCCGAAGCACTACGCCGTCAACAGTATTGAGAATATCCGCTTTGACGTAAATGTGCTGTGCGACGACAAGACGCTTCACGAGGTTTACCTCCCGCATTTCAATGCTTGTATCGACGCGGGAGCAATGTCAATAATGGGCGCATACAATCTTTTCAGAGGCGAGCATTGCTGCGAGAGCAAATATCTGCTTAAAGACGTGCTCAGAGATGAGTGGGGCTTTACGGGCTTCACTATTTCCGACTTCCTTATGGGCGTCAGAAACGCCCCGAAGGCGCTTAAGGCAGGACTTGATATTGAAATGCCGCAGATTATGCACTATGCGACTTTGCCGCTTGACCTGAAAACGGGCAAGGTGTCAACGGACGACGTTGACGCATCGGTGCAGAGCATTTTACGGGGTTTAATCAAAATTACTCCGAAATTGAAGGACACGCCGAAATCGGTTGTCGCCTGCAAAAAGCACACGCAGCTTGCAAAAAAGGCGGCGCTTGAAGGTACGGTACTGCTTAAAAATGACGGTGTGCTTCCGCTTCCCGCGGGCAGTAAGGTCGGCATTGTCGGCAGATATGCAAATAAAATCAACGTCGGCGACCACGGCTCAAGCTCGGTCTTTGCGCCTTATACGGTTACGCCGTACGAGGGACTTTGCAACCTTTACGGCAAAGAAAACGTCGTTCTTTTCGAGGGTACGGCTTTTTCACCGGGCATTCCGAAGTTGAAAGCCTGCGACGCGGTTGTAGTGTGCGTCGGCAGCGACTATAAGCAGGAGGGCGAAAACCTCGCCAACTTCTCAAAGAGCGACAAGACCACCGAGAAGGCTATGGGCGGCGACAGATATTCGCTTCGCATACCCGAGGATGAGGTAAGGCTGATTCGTGCCGCCTGCAGGGTATTTGATAAGGTTATAGTAAATATTATCGGCGGCAGCGCTTATATAATTGAGGAATGGAAGGACGGCGCAAACGCAATTTTTCACTCTTTCTACAGCGGTATGGAGGGCGGAAACGCGCTCGCAGAGCTGCTTTCGGGCAAGGTTAATCCCTCGGGGCACCTTCCCTTTACAATGGCGAAGGATGAAAACGATTATCCCGATTTTCTTTTCCCGAGCGCAAAGACGAGAGATATTACTTACGGTTATTATCACGGCTATACCCTGCTTGATAAGGAGCAAAAAAAGGCGGCTTATCCCTTCGGCTTCGGTCTTTCTTATACGAATTTCAAGTACACAAAGATTAAAGCGAAGGATACGGGAGACAGCGTTGAAATCTCCCTTAACGTCGCCAACAAGGGCGGGCGTGACGGCAAGACTGTTGTTCAGGCTTACGCCGGCGCAGAGGGCGGGCATCCCGTAAAATTGCTCAAAGGCTTTAAGAAGGTGTTCGTCAAAGCGGGCGAAAGCGAAAGCGTAAAAATTAGAATAGACAAAAATAATCTAAAATTTTATAATCCCGAAAATAAAGAATGGTATCTTGAAGATAAATACACGTTCTTTGTCGGACAAAACAGCGAAGACGTTACGGAGGTGAAACTGTGAGCCTTTATATCGGAATCGATCTGGGCACTTCGGCGGTGAAGCTGATACTGTGCGACGAAAATGCCGCTATACTCAAAACCGTTTCAAAGGAATATCCGATTTTCTATCCGCATCCTAACTGGAGCGAGCAGAATCCGCAGGACTGGTGGAACGCCGTCTGCGAGGGAATCACCGAGCTGACAGACGGCTTTGACAAGAGCGAAATAAAGAGTATAGGCGTCGGCGGTCAGATGCACGGACTTGTAATGCTCGACGGGAACGACAGCGTGCTTCGCCCTGCAATTCTCTGGAACGACACGAGAACGGGAAAGCAGACCGATTATCTCAACAACGTTATCGGCAAAGAGCGCTTGCAGGAGCTGACGGGCAATATAGCGTTTGCGGGCTTCACCGCACCGAAAATTCTCTGGGTTAAGGAAAACGAGCCCGAAGCATTTTCAAAATGCCGTAAAATCTGTCTGCCGAAGGACTATATCAATTACAGACTTACGGGCGAGTTCGCAACCGACGTAAGCGATGCTTCGGGCACTCTGTACTTTGACGTTGAAAACAGAAAATGGTCGGACGAAATGCTCGGCATAATTGGAATAGATAAAAATTATCTACCGACTATTTTTGAAAGCTATGAGGTTATCGGCAGAACAAATCTGTTCGGCCTTGACTGTGATGTGGTTGCCGGTGCGGGCGATAATGCCGCCGCCGCAATAGGCACAAACACGGTGAACGAAGGACAGTGTAATATTTCACTTGGCACAAGCGGAACGGTTTTCATCCCGACGGACGCTTACGTTAAGACGGAAAATCCCGCTTTACATTCCTTCTGCCACGCAAACGGAAGGTATCACCTTATGGGCTGTATTCTTTCGGCGGCAAGCTGTAACAAATGGCTAAATGAAACCGTGTTTGAGAGCGGATATAATATCGGCACGGGTGAAAACAATGATTTGTATTTTCTTCCGTATCTGTCGGGCGAGCGCTGTCCGCACAACGACGGCGACGTAAAGGGCGCGTTTATCGGCCTTACGCACGCTACCTCGAGGGAGGATATGCAAAGGGCGGTTTTTGAAGGCGTTTCGTTTGCGATTAAGGACTGCGTTGAGCTTTGCCCGAACGAAATTACAAAAGCCACGGTTTGCGGCGGCGGAACCAAGAACAGGCCGTGGATGCAGATTCTTGCAGACATACTCGGAATTGAACTGTCCGTTATTGACAATGAAGGTCCTGCTTACGGCGGAGCGCTTCTGGCGGCAGGAATAAAAACAAAACCGGAAATCAAATATACGGTTTCACCCGATAAGGCTCTGGCCGGTTTGTACGCCGGAAAATATAAAAAATACAGGCAACTTTATCCCTTGTTAAAGGGCTTTTATAAGGAGGACTAATAATGAAAAACATACCTGATGTAAAGCTTGGCATTATCGCCGTCAGCCGTGACTGCTTCCCGATTGAGCTGTCAATTAAAAGGCGTGAGGCTATCGTAAAAGCTTACAGCGGCGACATTTACGAATGTCCCGTAACCGTTGAAAACGAAGCGGATATGCTCGAAGCGGTAAAGGACGTTACTGCAAAAGAGTGCAACGCGCTTGTCGTTTTCCTCGGGAACTTCGGTCCCGAGACTCCCGAAACGCTCATTGCCGAAAAATTTGACGGCCCCGTTATGTTCGTTGCCGCGGCTGAGGGTGACGGCGACCTGATTAACGGCAGAGGCGACGCTTACTGCGGAATGCTCAACTGCTCGTACAATCTTGCTATGCGTCATCTGCAGGGCTATATTCCCTCGTATCCCGTCGGAACGGCCGACGATATTTCGGCGATGATAGCCGATTTTATCCCCGTTGCAAGAGCGGTTATCGGCGTTAAGAATCTTAAGATTATAACCTTCGGTCCGCGTCCGCAGGATTTCTTTGCCTGCAACGCCCCGATCAAGGGACTTTACGAAATCGGAGTTGAGATTGAGGAAAACTCGGAGCTTGATCTGCTTGTTTCTTATAAGGCGCACTCAAACGATGAACGTATTCCCGCAGTCTGCGAGGATATGGCAAACGAGCTCGGAGTTAAGGGCAACAACTATCCCGATATGCTGCCGAGAATGGCTCAGTTTGAGCTTACTCTTCTTGACTGGGCTGAACAGCACAAGGGCGCAAGAAAATATGTTGCTTTTGCGGACAAATGCTGGCCCGCTTTCCCCGAGCAGTTCGGCTTTGAGCCCTGCTTCGTAAATTCAAGGCTTGCCTCAAGAGGCATTCCCGTTTCCTGCGAGGTTGACATTTATGGCGCGCTTTCCGAGTACATCGGCGCATGTGTTTCCGAAGATGCGGTAACTCTGCTTGACATCAACAATTCCGTTCCCGCTTCGCTTTATGAAAAGGAAATCAATGGAAAGAGCAATTACGCCCTTACAGATACATTTATGGGCTTCCATTGCGGAAACACTCCGTCGTGCAAGATGTGCGCCGACAGAGCGGTTAAGTATCAGCTTATTCAGCACAGACTGCTTGAGCCTGCAGGCAGCGAGCCCGATTTCACGAGAGGTACTCTTGAGGGCGACATCGCAGCGGGTGACATTACCTTCTTCAGACTTCAGTGCGACAGCGAAGGCGTGCTTCGCTCATACATAGCTCAGGGAGAGGTGCTTGACGTACCGACGGGCTCGTTCGGCGGTATCGGCATTTTCGCCATTCCCGAGATGGGCAGATTCTACCGTCACGTGCTCATTGAAAAGCACTTCCCGCATCACGGCGCAGTTGCCTTCGGTCACTACGGCAAGGCGCTTTATGAGGTCTTCCGTTTCCTTGGAATCGGTGACATAGCCTACAATCAGCCCAAGGCGTTGCCTTACCCGACGGAAAACCCCTTTGACTGATACCCGTAATTAAAGCGACGATTTTCTTAAAGGAGCTGCAATATGGATACTAATATGAATTACACTCCCGAAGAGCTTCAGGCTATACTTGAAAAGGCGCAGAAGGAGCTGCAGGAAAAGCTCGACAGTATGACTCCCGAGGAGCGCGAGCAGGCTCAGCTCAGGGCGCAGCAGGCCATTGAGGACGATGCCGCCTCAATGCAGAAGCTCATTGACGAGGCAGCTAAGGTTGCGGCAGGAAATATTCCGACTCAGAAGCCGAAGTTCTGCCCGAATTGCGGCGCACCCGCAGGTGACGGAAACTTCTGTCAGTTCTGCGGCACTGCTTTGCAGAATAACTGATAAATTGTAATTAATTGACGGAAAGGAGGGCGAAACCGACGTGAAGCGCACATTGAGAATACTGCTTCTGCTGTTTGTATGCGCAAGTCTGTTGTTTTGCGCGTGCTCAAACAACGGCACGGTTGAGCCTTCCGATTCGGCTCTGACAAGCGAAGTCGGGACCGAGCCGCTCACCGAAAGTGACGGCAAATACGATTTTACCCTATGCTTTGCGGGTGATATCAACCTTGACGAAAACTGGTACACGACAAAGCATCTTGACACCTGCGAGAACGGGATTTATGACTGCATTTCGCCCGAGCTGGTTGAAATAATGCAGGGCGCGGACATTATGTGGCTGAACAACGAGTTTACCTACAGCATACGCGGCAGCGCCATGAACGGAAAGATGTACACCTTCCGTGCAAATCCCGCCAGAGTGGAAAATCTCAAAAAGCTCGGTGTGGACATAGTCGGCCTTGCCAACAATCACGTTTACGACTACGGAAAGGACGCCTTCCTTGACACGCTTGATACGTTGGACGAGGCGTGCATACCCTATGTCGGCGCGGGCAGAAATCTTGACGCGGCAAAGAGCCCCGTATATTTGCAGGCGGACGGAAAAACCGTCGCCTTTGTCGCGGCTTCACGCGCGGAAAAGTACAAGCTGACTCCGCAGGCGACTGATACGGAACCGGGCATTCTGCGCTGCTACGACACCGCTCTTTTCAAAGAGGCAATTGCCGAAGCGGATAAAAATGCCGATATAGTAATCGCTCTGCCTCACTGGGGAACGGAGTATTCCACCGTGCTTGAACCCGTTCAGGAGCAGACCGCCCGCGAATACATTGACGCGGGCGCAGATATTATAATCGGGGCGCACACGCACTGCCTTCAGGGCTTTGAATTCTATAACGGCGCGCCGATAGTTTACAGCCTCGGCAATTACTGGTTCAACGAAAAAACGCTTGATACCATGCTTATAAGCGTTCACTGCTACGGAGACGGCACCGAAAAGCATCTTGAGGTTTCGGTTGTACCAGCGCTTCAAAAGGGCTGTAAGACTGCTTACGTTTCCGAAGCCGCCGGACAGCGCGCGCTGTTTGACCGTCTGGAATCAATTTCCAAAAACGTCAGTATTGACGACAGCGGAAAGCTGACGGAGGGGAAATAAAATGAATTATATTGAAGAATATTATAACAGCTACGATGAGGAAGGCAGGCTTCTTTCTCAGCACGGAAAAGTCGAATTCCTTACCACAATGAAATATATAAACGAGTGCCTTGACGGTATGACCGCGCCGAAAATTCTGGAGGTCGGAGCGGGTACGGGCAGATACAGCGTAACGCTTGCCAAAAAAGGCTATAACGTTACGGCGGTTGAGCTCGTTGAGCACAATCTCGACATACTTAAGTCAAAGCTTGACGGCAGCGAAAACATTACCGCCGTGCAGGGCAACGCGCTTGATTTATCCGCGTTCGCTGACGGTACATTTGACCTGACGATGGTGCTCGGACCCATGTATCATCTTTACACGCGCGAGGACAAACTTACAGCTTTGCGCGAAGCGGTCCGTGTCACGAAGGCGGGCGGATATATACTCGTCGCATACTGTATGAACGAGCCTACAATTCTGCAGTTCGGTTTTGCTCAAGGCAATATGGATTATATTTTTGACAACGATATGATAACTGCCGACTGGCACTGTAAAAGCGAACCGAAGGAAGTCTTTGAGATTGCCAGAACCGAGGACATAACTTCGCTTGACTCGGAGCTCCCCGTTGAAAGAATCAAGCTTGTAGCGACCGACGGCGCAACGAGATATTATGATGAACTTATTGACTCAATGGATGACGGTACGTTTTCAAAGTGGATGGATTATCACTTTGCAGTCTGTGAGCGTCAGGATTTAATCGGCGCGTCCAATCACACGCTTGATATTCTTAAAAAACTTGATTAACGGGGAATGATATGAGAATCACGCTAACGCCTGTAAACGACGAAAACAGAGAGGCGGTTCTGAAACTTTCCGTTCGGGAGGACCAGCCGTTCGTCGCGCCTAACAGCCGTTCGCTGGAGCAGGCAGACGAACTCAATGCCGAACATCCCGGAGCAGCGCGTCCGTTCGCGATATATGCAGATGACAAGTTGGTCGGTTTTATTCAGATTGTATTTGCGCCCGAGGCCGAAGACCCGGACGACAGATACTGGATATGGCGCTATATGATAGATAAGGACGAGCAGGGCAAGGGCTACGGTCAGGCGGCGCTGGAAGAAATTATTAAATATTTCCGCGACGGCGGAGCCGATAATATTTATCTCTCGACCGAGCCGGAAAACGTTGTCGGACTTCACGTTTATCACAAGGCGGGCTTTAAGGACACCGGTGAGATGAACGACGACGAAATGATACTTTTACTTAAACTGTAAAACGAAGGGAACATGAAATGCGTCAGGCAGGCTTTGAGCAGATAAAGCGTATAACTGAATACGAAAGTAAGCGCAACGAAGCGACAAAGCTGCTTTACTCAAAGCAGTTCGGCGATAAGCTCAACGGGCTTCTGTCGGCGCTTGAAGCGTATTACGCGAGCGACGAGTGGAAGCAGGACTTTGAAGCCGACGAAGCGGGGCTCCTTCCCGATTACGTTAAGCGCGGAGTGCTCTCGGAGGACGGGATTTACAATCTCCTTGAACGCGCAAAAGAGGAGGAGCTTGAGGCTACTGCAGTTTACAGTGACGAACACTTTATTTTCGGTCAGAAGGGCGGACTGCCGTGTATCAGGGCAGGGGAAAAAGAGTATATTCTGACCTGCCACCCCTACGAGCCGTGCCTGTATATTACCGATGCGGACGGCAATATGACCGTTGTTCACAACGCCTTTGACCCGTCGGGCGTGCTTGACGAATTCTCAAAAAAACATAAGGTCAATTCGATTACGGGTTATACATACGACGCAAAGGATTTCTGCCGCATGGTCGAATACGCCGCAGGGCAGGGAGAAATCACGGTAAGCGACGCCGAAAAGCTCTTCGGTGACTGGAAAAACAGAGAAGCCGAAAAACCGAAAGATAGTTTAGTTAAAAAACTTCTAAGGTATCTGAAGAAGGAGTTAATGCTCACCGTATCGCTTGCCGCCGCAATCGCAGGTATGATTATCACGCCTCCGAGTAAGGCGCTTTTAAGCGGAATTGACTGGCGTACGCTCGGTACACTTCTGATGATGCTGTGCGTGCTTGAGGGCTTTAAGCAGGAAAGAGTGCTTCGTCCGCTGGTGAGGCTGGCGTCAAACTTGAAAACCTCAGTGACTCTGTCGCTGTTTCTTATCTTTGGCGTGTTCTTTACGTCGATGTTCGTTACAAATGACGTTTCGCTTATAATCTTCGTTCCGCTGACTATACTGATTTTCAGGAATGCGGGGACAGAGCAGTACATACTGCCCGTGATTTCGATGGAGAATATCGCCGCAATCCGCGGTTCGTTGCTGATGCCCTTCGGCAGTCCGCAAAACTTGTTTTTATACGGTCAGGCGAATATCAGCGTGTGGCACTTTATGCTTCACATGCTTCCGCTTTGCGTGACATCGGCGGTGCTGCTTGTAGTGTTCGTGCTTGTTATGTACCGTAAAAACCTTCGCGAAGCGGTTGTTGTCAACGAGGGCGAGGATTCTGCGGAAAACAACAGGGTGAAAAAGACGGCATATATAGCTCTGTTTATACTCATAATCGGGGTTATAGTAACGAGAACGCAGTATTGGTATATAGCGCTTGCCATTGTGCTTGCAGGAATTGCGTTGGTTGACATAAAGCTTTTCTTAAAGGTTGACTATGTGCTGATAATCACGTTTTTATGCTTTTTCGTATTTTCGTCGTCAATTACGGCAAATCCGTCAATAGCAGGCGTGCTGGAAAAGGCGGTTGCGGGCCATGAATACTGGTGGGCGATAGGCTTAAGTCAGCTTATCTCAAATGTACCCGCGTCAATAGTGCTCTATCCGTTTTCGAAGAATTTTGCGGGACTTATCTACGGCGCGGACACGGCGGGACTGTGCTCGCTTATCGGTTCGCTCGCGTCGGTTATAAATTACCGTATTTACGTGCGCGAGTACCCCGAAAACGGTTGGAAGTTTATCAAGACATTTACACTTATCAGCTGGGCGTTCTTCCTTATAGTCGTCGTACCCGGCTGGCTGCTGTCAAAATGGAATTTCTTTTAAGGAGTAAGGATATGATAAATCACGCTGACAAGGCAAAGGAATTGTTTGAACAGGGTTATAACTGCGCTCAGGCGGTGTTGCTGGCGTTTGAGGATGTGACGGGACTTGATGCAGAAACGGCGGCGAAGCTTTCGAGCTCGTTCGGCGGCGGTATGGGCAGAATGCGCGAGGTTTGCGGTGCGGTCAGCGGCGCGCTGATGGTAATGGGCATCAAGCAGGGTTACTCGGACCCGACGGCAACCGACGAAAAGCACGCGCACTATGAAAATATTCAGGAGTTTGCCCGCCGCTATAAAGAGGAGAACGGCTCAATAATCTGCCGCGAACTTCTCGCAGGCGTGCCGAAAACCGACGGTGCGAATCCCGAGGCGAGAACGGCTGAGTACTACAAAAAGCGCCCCTGCGGCGAACTGGTTTGGTTCGCGGCAAAGACGCTTGACGATATGTTATCGGAATAAAAGAGAAAAAGAAAAACGGCTTCATACGAAGCCGTTTTTTAACGGTTTAATTATTCTTCTTCCTCGTCTGCGCACTCGTCGCAGTCGCACTCAAAGTCGAACTCAAGCTTCTCGCCGCAGTTCGGGCACTCGGCAAAGCCTTCGAGTAACGATTCCTCGTCGAAGCTGACAACCTCATGACAAGCGGGGCACTCTACGTCGTACATGATTCCGTCCTCGTCGTCATAGTCGTCGCAGCAGTCGCAACCCTCGCAGCACTCGCCCTCGTAAACGAATTCCTCAAGCTGGTCAAGGTCCTCGTCAACAGCGTCAAGCTGCTCGGTAACGAGTGCAAGCTCGTCCTCAAGGTCGGCTACCGAAAGAGCAAGGTCGTCGATAACATTAAGCATTTCGTTGATAACCTTTGTCTCGGGCTTTGACTCGTCGAGGTTAAGTCCCGATACAAGACCTCTTAAATAAGCGGCTTTCTCAGTTACTGTCATCATAAAAAACCTCCTTATGCTCTTGACATGTATTCGCCTGTTCTGGTGTCAACGTTAATCATTTCGCCCTCGTTGATGAAGAGCGGAACTTTAATCTCGGCGCCGGTTTCAAGTGTTGCGGGCTTGGTGGCGTTGGTAGCCGTGTTGCCTGCGAAGCCGGGCTCGGTCTTGGTAACCTCAAGAGTAACGAATGTGGGCGGCTCAACGCCGAACACCTTTCCCTTGTAGGAAAGAATCTTACAAATCATATTCTCCTTAACAAACTTGAAGTTGTCGGGAAGGTCGCCTGCCGAAATGGGAGTCATCTCATAGGTTTCGGGGTCCATAAAGTAGTAAAGACCGCTGTCCTCATAAGAGTATTCCATATCTTTTCTCTCGATGTAAGCTGTCGGGAATTTTGCGGTGGGGTTGTAGCTCTTTTCAACTACAGCGCCGGTAAGAACGTTCTTGGTCTTGGTTCTTACGAAAGCCGCACCCTTGCCGGGCTTAACGTGCTGGAATTCAACAACCTGAAGAACCTGTCCGTCCTCTTCAAAGGTTACGCCGTTTCTGAAATCACCTGCTGATATCATAACTAATCCTCCAATTTATGTTTTTTGTCGCTTATATTTTACCCTATAATTACTGAATTTTCAAGTGCTTTTTACAGTATTATCAATTCTTTCGGGCATTCGGTGAGATTTCGGCAGCCGTCCCCGGTGACGAGCACCATGTCCTCGATACGAACGCCGAATTCGCCGGGCAGATATATACCGGGCTCAACGGTTACGATATTGCCGTTTTCAAGCGGCTTTTCGTTGGCGGGGGAAACACTCGGATACTCGTGAATTTCCACGCCTACGCCGTGTCCCGTGCCGTGGCCGAAGTACTCGCCGTAGCCCGCGTCGCGTATAACCGAACGCGCAGCCTCGTCGGCAGCCTTGCCCGTAACTCCCGCTTTGATTGAAGCTATCGAGTTAAGCTGAGCCCTGAGGACTGTTTCGTAAACCTCTCTCTGTTTGTCGTTAACAAAGCCGAGCGCAACGGTGCGCGTCATATCGCTGTGATAACCGCCGTAAACCGCGCCGAAGTCGAGGGTGATAAGCTCGCCCTTTTTAACAGGCTTGTCGGTCGGCACGCCGTGAGGCATCGAGCCGTTTGCGCCGCTGACGGCAATAGTTTCAAACGAAAGAGCTTCTGCGCCGTGCGAGAGTATATAAAAGTCAAGCTCAAGCTGTATTTCTTTTTCCGTCTTGCCTTCCTTGATAAAATTGCAGATGTGCTCAAAGCCCTTTTCGGCAATTCTCTGAGCAGCGACTGTTTTATCAACCTCGGAGCTTTCCTTGATGCCGCGAAGCGAGTTGATACCGCTGTCGAGCGAGCCGTCGGGAATTATCTCGATTTCCTCAAACGCCTTTGTAAAGCGGGCAAGATTTGAAACGGTCAGTCGGTCTGCTTCAACGGCTACGGTCTTCGCACCGAAGGAGTCAAGCACGTTTTTAAGCTGCTTTATATCGCGTTCCTGTAAAACAACCTTGCATTTTTTGACGGTGTTCTGAGCCGCCTCGATATAACGTGAGTCGGTTATGAATACCGCGTCGTTCTCACTCGCGAGCAGAAAGCCGTCTGTCGAGTTGAAACCCGTGAAATAAAAACGGTTTTCGGGCGACACGATAAGTGCCGCGTCAAAGTCGGATTCTTTTATAAGTTTTTTCAGTTTTTCAATCATCGTAAACACCGTACCCGTGTAGTTTTTCAAATTCATCCAAAATCGGTTGCTCCCGCTTAGCCTTCCACTCGTAGTAGTGAGGGTAGAGGCTTTTCGCGTCCATTGGGTCTATGCGGACGGCTATTGCGCCGCAGCGGTTCGCCGCCTTGACATCCGAAAAAAGCTGGTCGCCGAGCATGGCAAGCTCGCTTATCTCAATTCCCATACGCTTCGCCGCTTTAATCAGCGAGCGCGGACTCGGCTTGCGCGAGAGGTGGACAAACGGCAGCCCGCCGAGGAATCTCGAAACGGGCAATACCCGTATCAGCGTGCCGTTGGTTATCAGCGTTATCTGGAATCCCGCCGCGATAATGTCGTCAACCCACTCGCGTACGCCCTCAAGATAACGGAAGGTGCCGTCGGGCGCAACGGTGTTGTCAATGTCAAGGCCGACAGCTTTGGCGCCCATTTTCCGAAGATCCTCGGGTGTGATGTCGAGCAGGGAACGGAACCTGTATTTCGGCATTAAAATACTGTAATCTTTCATAGCTTCTCAAAAAGTAAAAAAGCGGGAATGCATCCCGCTTTTTGTTACTTAAACTTTCTTTTGCGAGCTGCCTCTGACTTCTTCTTTCTCTTAACAGAAGGCTTCTCATAATGTTCTCTTTTGCGAACTTCCTGGATTACTCCGTCACGGGAGGTCTGTCTCTTGAAACGGCGAAGAGCGCTCTCCAGAGACTCGTTATCCTTAACCTTTACCTGGCTCATTTAATTCCCTCCCTTTTGTATAAAGTATAAGTATTATATAACATACATTCACCGATGTCAAGCCTTGTTTGAGCAGTATTTATCCGTACAATTACGCTTAATGTTAACAAAATGTTCATAAATTTGTACGCGGTTTGCAATAATCCGTTGTTATTATACAAGTGAAATAAGTGAGGTGCTTGTGGTGAACACCGAACTTCCCGAATTATTCTAATACTCCCAATAAAAAGCCCGATGCAAAGCATCGGGCATTTTGTTGTCCTTTTTTAATTGACTTTAATAGTATAAATGATATAATAATGTTTAGTTATCAGATACGGAACAGCTTCTTTATCATACTGTACTCGCCCAGCACAAGCAGGGCGGTGTCCGAAGTCAGCTGAGTATCGGGAGTAACAACAAAACTCAGAGAGCCGTTTTTCTTGACCGCGATAATCGAGAGATTATACTTTTTGCGGACGTCAATCTGACCGATGCTCTTGCCTACCCATTCATCGGGAACGGAAACTTCATAGAGCGCATGGTTTTCATCGAGCTCAATATAGTCGAGAATATGGCTTGAACTGTAGTTGATTGCGGCCCACTTCGCAACCTGCTTTTCCGGGAAAATAACCCTGTCGGCGCCGTTGCGCAGCAGAAGCTTTTCCTGACCGTCGCGTTTTGCGCGCGAGACTACAAATTTTGCACCGAGTTCTTTGAGCAGATATGTGGTTTCAAGCGAGCTCTGGAAATCGCTGCTGACGGTAACAAAGCACAGGTCGTAGTTGCCCACACCGAGCGAGCGGAGAAAAGCCTCGTTTGTGCTGTCGCCGATTCTCGCATCCGTGACAATATCGAGTACGTCGTTTACACGTTCCTCGTGCTTGTCAACGCCCATAACCTCGTGGCCGAGATTATTGAGCTGAATCGCGATGTTTTTTCCGAATCTTCCGAGTCCGATAAGTAATATTGATTTCATAACGTATCTCCTTTATCCTACTGTAACGTTTTCCTGAGGCAATCTTGAAAGCTTTTTGCTTGAGGTCGAAATTGCTGCGAAAATCACCGTCAGTCCGCCGACTCTGCCCAGGAACATGAGCGTCATCAGTACGCATTGGGAAAGCTGACCGAGCTGCGGTGTGATACCGAGCGTAAGACCGACCGTTCCCAGCGCAGAAGCAGCTTCAAACACACTCAATTTAAGCGGAAGCCCTTCCGCCGCGCTGATAATCGCGGCGCCCGTAAAGCACAGCGTAATATACATCAGCAATAAAGTCGAGGCGGTCCTGACGGCGGCTGCGCCTATGCGTCTGCCGAAGACCTCCGGGTCGTCTTTACGTCTGAAGGAGGCAACGGCATTTGCAATCAAAACTGCAAATGTTGTGGTTTTCATACCGCCCGCCGTTGACCCCGGCGATCCGCCTATGAGCATCAGCACAATCGAAACTGCCTGACCTGTTGCGGTCATGGTTGTCAGGTCCTCGGTGTTAAAGCCGGCAGTCCTTGTGGTAACCGACTGAAACAGTGAACCGAGTATTCTCTCGCCGACGGGCAGGGCCTTAAAGTCGCTGATGAAGAACAGTATAGCCGGAACAATTATAAGCAGAGCGGATGTCAGAAGTATGAGCTTGGTCTGAAGCTTGTATCTCTTGATTTTTAACTTGTACTTTGCCACATCCGTCCAGGTAATGAAGCTTATACCGCCGATTATAATAAGCAGCATAATAACCGCATTGATTAAGGGATTTGAGGCATAGGACGTCATTGACCGGAACTTGTTGTCAGGCGTTCCCATAACGTCAAAACCCGCGTTACAGAAAGCGGATACCGAGTGGAAAAATGACATCCAGATACCCTTTGCCCCGTAATCCTTTATAAACACGGGCATCATAAACACCGCGCCCGACAGTTCAATTATAACCGTACCTTTAACGACGAACTTTGTCAGCCTGACAATTCCGCCTAACATAGGCGCTGAAATCGCGTTCTGCATGGTACTGCGCTGGCTTAACGACAGCCGTTTGCCCGAAAGCATGGCAATTGAAGCCATCATTGTGACAACGCCGAGGCCGCCTATCTGAATGAGTACGAGAATAACAGCCTGACCGAATACCGACCAGTGGGTCGCAGTGTCCTGCACGACAAGTCCGGTTACGCACGCAGCGGAAACGGAGGTAAACAGTGCCTGACTGAACGGCGTTACCGTGTGGCTTCTGGCTGAAATGGGCAGCATCAGCAATACCGAACCGAGCAGAATCAGTCCGATAAAGCCTAATATGATTATCCGAAACGAAGTCAGGCGTTTCTTTTTTGGCAGCTGTTTAGCCATAGATTTCTCCCTGCGATTATATATTCAGCATACAGTTCATTTTATCATAACGCAAGTATTATATCACACTTCAATCAAGTGCTCAATAATTATTACTGCTTTTTTTACTTATGTAAACAACCTTTTCATATACATTTTTTAAGGGGAAATAATGATGAAAATTATTATTGCAGGAGCAGGGCGCATAGGTTATTCCATCGCTCAGGAGCTCGCAAAGGAAAACCACGACATCACGGTAATCGAGCAGAACGAAATCCGTCTCAAGGACGTGTCGAACAATCTGGATGTCCTTACGTATCACGGTGACGCCGCAGGTTACGACATACTGGTCGAAGCCGGCGTAAAGGACGCAGATTTGCTTATAGCCGTTACCAGGGATGACGCGGTTAATCTGCTCTGCTGTCTGGCGGCCAGAAAAATGGGCGTAAGACATACCATAGCCAGAGTAAGAAATAACGACTACTTAAGACAGACTGTTTACCTTAAGGATGAGCTCGGCCTTTCCATGACCATCAATCCCGAGGAGGAAACGGCAAACGAGATTTCGAGAATACTCCGATTTCCTATCGCGCTTAAGGTTGAGTCCTTCGCAAACAGTAAGGCCGAAACCGTTGAAATAAAGGTAGTTGAAAACAGCGGTCTGTGCAACGTAAAGCTGTCGGATTTGCGCTCCAAGTTCGGCGACGTTCTCGTCTGTGCCGCCAAGAGAGGCGCCGAGGTCTTCATTCCCCGCGGTGATTTTGTTATTCAGGCGGGCGACAGATTAAACGTTATCGGTTCAGCTAAGGAAATCAACAAATTTATCGATAAAATCAGCTCTCACGGACACGCCGCCAAGAAGGTTATGGTATTCGGCGGCGGTACGACGGCTTACTATCTTGCAAAGCAGCTTGTAAACACCGATATTTCCCTTAAGATAATCGAGAAGACAAAAGAGGGCTGCGCCGTTATCAAGGACGCATTCCCGAAGGTCAACGTCGTTTACGGCAACGGCAACAATCCCGAGCTTCTCGGCGAGGAAGGCCTGAAGGTTGCGGACGCCTTTGTAGCGACTACTGGCGACGATGACGACAACGTTATCACGTCGATGTATGCCATGTCGCTCGGCGTTGGCAGGGTTATTACAAAAATCAAGGAGAGCCATATAGTCAAGATGCTTTCCAACAATCAGCTTGACTCGATTATTCAGCCCTCGTCAATTGCTACGCAGAGAGTTGTACGCTATGTCCGCTCTATGCAGAACGCTTATGACGACAGCGGTATCGACGCACTGTATTATCTCTTTGATATGGACGTTGAAATACTCGAGCTGAGAATCAAGGATACGTTTAAGTTTGCAAACATCCCGCTTAAAGACCTGTCTGTTTCGCACGACGCACTCATCGCTGCAATTATCCGCAAGGACAAGTGCATTGTTCCTTCCGGCGACGATGTAATTCAGGCGGACGACAGCGTTATCGTTTCAACTACTCGCTCGGGCGTGGTTGCGCTTGAGGATCTGGTGGAGGCTCGCTGATGAATTATCGGATGATACTGAAAATAATCGGCAGAGTAGTCGGTATTGAGGGCGCTTTACTGTTGATACCGACCGCTGTCGCTCTGTATTTCAAGGAGTCTCCGAAGGGCTTCCTTGTTTCAATTGCCGCGTGTGCCGCTTTCTTCGGTCTTTCGGTTCTTATCTCGAAAAACTGCGATAACCGCATTTACGCCAAAGAGGGCTTCACGAGCGTTGCTCTGGCGTGGGTTGTGATGGCGGCGTTCGGCGCGATTCCCTTCGTAATAGAAGCGGCTATTCCAAATTATATTAACGCTTTCTTCGAAACAATTTCGGGCTTCACGACTACCGGCGCAAGCATAATCAACGATATTGAAATACTGCCCAAGGGCATACTTTTCTGGCGCAGCTTCACGCACTGGATAGGCGGTATGGGAATACTTGTCTTTGTGATGGCTGTCGTTCCCATGTCCGAGGAATACTCGATGTACATTATGCGCGCCGAGGTTCCCGGCCCCGAAGCGGGCAAGCTGACTGCGAAGGTTCAGCACACTTCGATTATACTTTATCTGATTTACATATTCATCACCCTCGCCGAAACGGTCGCGCTTAAAATCTGCGGACTGCCGCTGTACGACTCTGTCGTTCACGCGATGGGTACGGCGGGCACGGGCGGCTTCAGCTCAAAGAACGCAAGCATCGGCGCTTACGGTATGCCGTCGGTTGAAATAGTAATTGCCGTTTTCATGATGCTTTTCGGCGTAAACTTCAACATCTATTTCTTTATGATACTCAAGAAGTTCAGGGCAGTTGTCAGAAACGAGGAGCTTCGCGTTTATCTGTTCGTAGTTGCGTTTGCAACGGTTACGATTGCCTTTAATATCAGGCATCTTTACGACAACAGTATGGCAACGGCGTTGCGCTATTCATTCTTCCAGGTAAACACGTTTGCTTCGACAACCGGTTACACAACCGCCGCTTACGAAATGTGGCCGCAATACAGTAAAACGGTCCTTACACTGCTTATGTTTATGGGCGCGTGCGCCGGCAGTACGGCGGGCGGTATGAAGGTGTCAAGATTGATTATACTCGTGCGTTCCGCAAAGGTTGAGCTGAAGCACCTGCTTCATCCGCGTTCCTTCAATCCCGTAGCAATCGAGAAAAAAGCGGTTTCAAAAGAAACGCTTCGCAGTACGCTCGTTTTCTTTGAGATTGAAATGTTTGCGCTTGCACTCGGAACGCTGCTCATATCACTTGAGAAAGGCATTGACTTAACCGCTTCGCTTACCAGCGTTGCGTCCTGCCTTGCGAACGTCGGACCGTATTTCGGCTTCGGCAAGTTCTCGGGCAACTTTGCAAATTTCTCGTACCCGTCAAAGCTTCTGCTTTCGGTGTTTATGCTTATGGGCAGACTTGAGCTTTACCCCGTAGTTATTCTTCTGTATCCGAGTACGTGGAAGAAAAAAGGTCAGTTCTGATAAGACAAAAATATAACGGACGGTTTTCAACCGTCCGTTTTTCGTTTAAGTGAATATTTATTTCTGACCGTAGTAGGCGTTTTTGCCGTGCTTGCGCTGATAATGCTTGTCGAGCAGATAATCTTCAATTCCTGCCTGCTTGTTTTCAAACGCCGCCAGCTGCTCGGTGCGGTATGCCATTTTGGCAACCTCCTCGAGTATGAGCGCATTTTCAACCGCCTTGAAGGCGTTCTTGCCCCAGCAGAACGGACCGTGTCTGTGAATCAGTACGGCAGGGCAATCGTTAGGCGAAATGCCCTCGTTCTTAAAGCACTCGACGATAACCTTGCCCGTGTTAAGCTCGTATTCACCCTCGACCTCAGCCTTCGTCAGCCCTCTGGTGCAGGGGATTGCACGGTTGGCAAAGTCGGCGTGAGTCGTGCCGTAGGCGTTAATATCTCTGCCCGCCTGAGCAAACGAGGTCGCCCATGCCGAATGGGTATGAACAACAGCGCCGATTTCGGGGAAGCTTCGGTAAAGCTCAAGATGTGTCGGTGTGTCCGACGAGGGATTGAGCTTACCCTCGACGACGTTTCCCTCAAGGTCAACGACTACCATATCGTCGGCGGTCATTGTTTCGTAGGGTACGCCCGACGGCTTGATTACGAAAAGTCCCGATTCCCTGTCAATGGCGGATACGTTGCCCCAGGTCAGAACTACAAGTCCGTATTCCTTTAAGAGCAGGTTTGCCTTGAAAACGTCCTGCTTTAACTGTTCAAGCATTGTCTGTTCCTCCGGTTTGTATTGCTTATCAGAAGCTTATCACTTCTTCATTTTCATTGAAATATCAAACGCCTTTACCGAGTGGGTAATTGCGCCCAGCGAGATTATGTCAACGCCCGTTTCCGCAACCTCGCGTATGTTAGCCGAGGTGATGCCGCCCGAAGCCTCGGTCTTAGCTCTGCCGCCGATAATTGCAACTGCTTCACGCATCATGTCGTTGGTCATATTATCGAGCATTATTATATCCGCGCCCGCCTCAACGGCTTCACGCACCTCGTCAAGGTCTCTCGTTTCAACCTCGATTTTAACGGTGTGGCCTATTTTTGAGCGAAGCGTTTTAACGGCGTTTGTGATACCGCCGCCTGCGTCAATGTGATTGTCCTTAAGCATGGCGCAGTCCGAAAGATTGAAGCGGTGATTTTTGCCGCCGCCGCAGGTGACGGCGTATTTTTCAAGCGAGCGGAGATTGGGAAGCGTCTTTCTTGTGTCGGTAACCTGAGCGTTTGTACCCTCACAGAGCGTGACGGCTTCGTTTGTCGAGGTTGCAACGCCCGACATGTGCTGAATGAGATTGAGCGCCGTTCTTTCGCCTTTCAAGAGATTGACGGTCTTGCCCGAAAACTCGGCGATAATATCGCCTTTTTTAATCTTGTCGCCGTCCTTGAAATGAACCTTGCACTCAAAGCTGTCATCGAGCAGCTCGAAAACTCGCATCGCAACGTCAATGCCGCAAAGCACGCCGTCAGCCTTTGCAACGAAATATGCTTCGTTGCGCTGGTTTTCGTCAATCAGATAATCGGCGGCAACGTCGATATAATTGACGTCCTCGAGAATGGCTCTCTTAATAATGTCGTCAACGTAAAACTGCGGTAATTTCATCCCTCGTCAACCTCCTTGAGTATGATGTGAGCGACCGTCGCAAGGCTTAGCGCCTCGCAGTAGTCGGGTGTGATTGCAAACTTGCCCGTCTGAAGTCTTTTGAGTATTTTATCAACACGCTTGAGTCCGTCTCTGACTGCGTCCTCGTCGGGAATTACGAAATAAGCCCTCTGCATAATTGAGCGTATTTCGGTGCGAAGCCCCTTCGGCATCGGAGCGCCCGAAATATCGAGCGGCTTTTCGGTGACGTTGACGTGAGCGAAGCCCATATTGATACATCTCATAATATCGTGAGCCGCGCGTCTGCCGAAAACAAGAGCTTCAAGCAGAGAATTTGAAGCAAGTCGGTTTTTGCCGTGAACTCCCGTGTGTGAGCATTCACCGACGGCGTAAAGACGCGGCATTGATGTTCCCGCATCGAGCGAAACGTCAATTCCGCCCATAAGATAGTGCTGGCATGGGAATACGGGAATCAAATCCTTCG